>NZ_JBFUIB010001005.1:0-842 GCF_056402095.1 Peribacillus sp. P4_C12 | reverse complement strand
CAGTGACCACTTAACGCCTTGGGATCTGATTGCCAAAAGAGTGGAGGCTGCAGCAATGGCTGACTTTGTCATTGCACTTTATAATCCTCGAAGCGGTAGACGGACTAGGCAAATTGTTGAAACACAGAACATTTTACTGCGTTACCGCTCGCCCGAAACACCTGTCGGATTGGTAAAAAGTGCGTATCGCGATCGTCAGGATATTGTGATAACCAATTTGAAAGACATGTTAAATCACGATATAGGGATGCTAACAACCGTCATTATTGGAAATTCATCTACCTTTTTATATGATGACAAAATCATCACGCCACGTGGATATCAAAGAAAGTATACATTGAATTCGGAAAAGCAACCATTGAAGCCGCATCAACGCTTGCAAAAAGAAGCAGAACCTTGGGCATTAGATCAAGAAACGGGCTCTATGCAGGAAGCGTACACCGAGTCGACTGGCGGAGTTGGATTGCTTACAAAAGCACCAGAAAAAAAGAGCACATCTTTTGAAGTGGCAATGGAAGCCCTCACAAGAGTTAAGGGTCAAACAGTTCAGCAATCAATTACGCCGATTGTTCAGCAAAAAATTGAGTCGGTATTCGAGCTTGCCGTTAGCCCAGGTGTGGCGAACAAGCAATTTACTCCGAAACAAATGATGACACTTGCAGAAGTTGTTGGAGAAAAGGGAACGATGGAATATACACCAAATCATAAAATCGTTTTAAAGATTCCTACAACAGATCCAGAAGTTATTACTGGCAAATTGCAATCAGCAAACTTTTTATTATCGCCAATTGGGGATGTATTGACTTTAAAAGCCTGTGATTTCTGTGATGGTGAAAAAGTGG
>NZ_JBFUIB010001004.1:0-847 GCF_056402095.1 Peribacillus sp. P4_C12 | reverse complement strand
GGGTCCAGAATGTTTTAATTCCGGACCCCTTTTGAAATTCCCTTTGAATTTTGCTCAAGATTAAGAGATTGGGCCTCTACGAGCCCACTTTATTAAGCCATTCTTGGACCTTGCCATGTCCAATTGGCTATCTTCTTTAAATTCATGGCAGCGAATGTAAGCATCGCCTGCATCGACAATTTTTTAAGTCCCCTTAAAGTAGTCCAACGYMTACCATGCTTTTCTTTTGCATCTGCGAATACACGCTTTATTGTTTCTTTGCGTTTCGCATATATAGGTTTTACATCGTTGTGATGACGCAGATGATCTGCTTCTTCCATATAATTTTGCCAGATATGGCGTGTCACCACTTTTTGRTGGTCTTTGCTTACTGTACACTGTGATAGAAATGAGCATGCCGCACAAGTGTGTTTGGGTGATTTGTACTCGCGATAGCCCTCTTTATTTGTTGTTGAGTACTTTAAAATCTCGCCCGATRGGCAGAGATAACAATTAAAATATTCATCGTAAACATAGTCATACTTGCGAAAGAACCCTTCTTTTGTTCGTGGACGTGTATAGGGTAAAGCTGGTGTGATTTCTTTCCCAAAAAGGTAGCTTGTAATGGCTGGTGTTTTGTATGCTGCATCTGCGGCAACAGCTTCAGGTTTTCCAACTTTCTCAATYACTTGTTCAACAAGAGGCTCTAAGATATKACTATCATGCGTATTTCCTGGTGTTACAATCGTCCCYAGCACAAAACCGTTGCGGTCTGCAGCCGCATGAAATGAATAGGCAMACTGTTTTGTTCGTTCATCYTTTACATAGTAGCCACTCTCAGGGCAGGGTCAGTTGTACTTTCTTTAAT
>NZ_JBFUIB010001003.1:0-848 GCF_056402095.1 Peribacillus sp. P4_C12 | reverse complement strand
TGAGAGGGCCGCCCTGAATTCCTGGGAACACAGATTTATTAATCGATTTGATAATCTCTTCATCGTTTGTTAAAACGATACCCCCGCGAGGCCCTCTCAATGTTTTATGAGTAGTACTTGTCACAACATCTGCATATGGGATTGGGGATGGGTGAAGACCGGCCGCTACCAGCCCTGCTATATGAGCCATATCCACCATAAGTTTTGCTCCAACTTGATCAGCAATTTCTCTAAATCGTGCAAAATTAATGGTTCTTGGGTAGGCACTTGTCCCTGCAATAATCAATTTTGGTTTTTCTTTCTTTGCGATAGCTTCCAACTCATCATAATCAATTAATTGGGTATCTTCTCTAACTCCATAAGACACAACTTCAAACCATTTTCCTGAAACACTGACTGGACTTCCATGAGTTAAGTGGCCGCCATGTGAAAGGTTCATTCCCATTACTTTATCACCAGGCTGAAGCAGTGCGAAAAATACTGCGAAATTTGCTTGTGCACCCGAGTGAGGCTGAACATTTGCATATTTGGCACCAAACAGCTTTGTTAAGCGCTCAATAGCTGCTTGTTCTGCCACATCGACAAATTCACATCCGCCATAATAACGTTTTCCTGGATAACCTTCTGCATATTTATTCGTCATTACACTTCCCATTGCTTCTAATACATCTTGGCTGACGAAGTTTTCTGATGCAATCAACTCTAAGGTTTGATGCTGACGATTTTGCTCGTTTCTGATAGCTTGAAAAATGATTGAATCATTTTGCTGTAAACTCATTTGTACTCCCCCTTGAAAATTTTTGTATTAAAGGTTTGTTGCATAGCTAGTGACTACGAAACACTACCCT
>NZ_JBFUIB010001002.1:0-851 GCF_056402095.1 Peribacillus sp. P4_C12 | reverse complement strand
CCGCTATCCGGCTCTATTTCACCTGCTAAGATCTTGAACATGGTGGTTTTTGCAATTTCATCTTTACCGACAAAAGCAATCTTGTCACCTTTATTCATCGTGAAGCTGACGTTTTCCAATATTTTTATACCATCAATTGTTTTTGTAATTCCATCTACACGAAGCAAGTCGTTTCCGATTTCACGCTCCGGTGTAAAGCCAACATATGGATAGCGGCGGGAAGAAGGTTGAATATCATCTAAGCTGATTTTATCCAATAATTTCTTACGGGAAGTTGCCTGACTCGATTTAGATGCATTGGCACTGAATCGAGCGATGAAATTTTGTAGTTCTTTGATTTTTTCTTCTTTTTTCTTATTGGCATCTTGTGTTAATTTAAGAGCAAGCTGGCTTGATTCATACCAGAAGTCATAGTTACCAATATAAACTTTGATTTTACCGAAATCAAGATCCGCGATATGCGTACAAACTTTGTTAAGGAAGTAACGATCATGGGAAACTACGATAACTGTGTTTTCAAAGTTGATTAAGAACTCTTCCAACCATTTAATCGCTTTTAAATCCAAATGGTTGGTAGGCTCATCTAGTAAAAGAACGTCTGGTTTTCCGAATAGTGCTTGAGCAAGTAATACTTTAACTTTGTCGCCACCGTTTAATTCAGCCATTTTCTTTGTGTGAAGGTCCTCAGTAATACCAAGGCCTTTCAAAAGGATCGAAGCTTCAGGTTCAGCTTCCCAACCGTTTAACTCTGCAAATTCACCTTCAAGTTCGGCTGCTTTCATTCCGTCTTCATCAGTGAAGTTTTCTTTCATATAGATTGCATCTTTTTCTTGCATGACTTCATATAATCT
>NZ_JBFUIB010001001.1:0-853 GCF_056402095.1 Peribacillus sp. P4_C12 | reverse complement strand
ATGATATGGTTGGATTTTTAATAGGTTGCAGCTTTACATTTGAACATGCCCTTTTAAACAATGATATTTCCATTCGTCATATTGAAGAGGACTGTAATGTACCAATGTATAAAACGAATATTTCATGTACTGAAGCCGGGATCTTTCACGGGAAAATGGTAGCAAGCATGCGTCCGATTCCTCAGCAAGATGTGGTGCGAGCGGCTCAAGTTACATCGCGTTTTCCTGCTGTTCATGGTGGTCCAATCCATATTGGAGATCCGGGGGCGATTGGTGTTTCTAACATACAGCAGCCTGATTTTGGTGATGCAGTAACGATTCGTGAAGGAGAAGTGCCAGTCTTCTGGGCTTGTGGAGTAACGCCTCAATCTATCGCAATGGAAACAAAACCGGCGATTATGATTACGCATGCACCAGGACATATGTTTATAACGGATATTCGTGATGAAAAATTAGGCGTTTTATAACTAACAGAAAGAGATGAGTTCTATGCCGGAAAAGCTATTGAATAAAACTACATGCGTACTGTCTCCCTTAGGCGATTCCGCAATCGTGATTACATTTGGGAATGAAATTAAATACGACATTCACAAAAAAATTAAAATGTTTATGGATTTGCTTGAAGATGAACCTTTTGTTGGATTTATAGAATGTGTGCCGGCTTTTACAAATTTGACAGTTTTTTATGATCCTCTAGTTATCTATAAGAAACAAAAACAAAGCAATAACCATGAATGTATTTCTCCATATGAAGTGGTTCGTTCTATCCTGGAAAGGAAACTACAGTGGTTAAAAGAAGATAAAAAGCTAACACATCGAACTGTTTCTATTCCTGTATGTTATGGGGGGGAAT
>NZ_JBFUIB010001000.1:0-853 GCF_056402095.1 Peribacillus sp. P4_C12 | reverse complement strand
TTCTATGGTCTATGTAATGGTGAAGAAGTACTAAAACAAGCCACTACTTTAATAAAAGGAGAATAAGGATATGATGACTTTTATTGATAAGTATATTATGCCTGGAGCTGTAAGGGTAGGGAATAACCGTCATTTACTTGCAATTCGTGATACGTTGATTGGAATGATAGCGATTACAATGATCGGGTCGTTTGCTGTCCTGTTTAATAACCTTGGGCAAGTCATCAAGCCTTATGGAAGATTGATGGAGGCCATTTTCGGCCCTGCATGGAATACGCTTGGCAGTGATATTTGGTTTGGAACCTTTGCGTTTATGACGGTATTCGCTGTGTTCGGTATTTCTTATAAACTAGCAAGATCGTACGGGGATGACGGTTTTGAAGCAATGTTGGTTTCTGCAGCCTGTTTTTTCTTATTATTGCCTCAAATCGGCAATGTCACTTTAACCATCGATGATAAGGATGTTACAGGCGGAGCGTGGGGATTCGTCAGCGTAAATTATTTTAATGCAACAGCCTTATTTACAGGAATAGTCGTTGCCCTTTTAGCAACAGAGATATTTGTTAGACTTTCAAGAGTAAAATATTTAGTCATTAAATTACCTGATGGAGTACCACCAGCAGTAGCTCGTTCATTTGCAAAGTTAGTGCCGGGAATGGCAACAATCTTTTTTGCTGGTGTGTTCGGACTACTTTTTCGTAAAGTTACAGATGGACAGGTATTAAATGACTGGCTTAGTAAAGTAATTGTCTCCCCCTTACAAAGTGCTGTAGATTCACTGCCATTTGCCATTTTACTAGTATTTCTTGTTCATTTATTATGGATGATTGGTTTACACGGACCAAATATCCTT
>NZ_JBFUIB010000999.1:0-855 GCF_056402095.1 Peribacillus sp. P4_C12 | reverse complement strand
GTACGATACTAAACATAGCTGTACCAGAGGGGCAAGGCGTCCCTCCTGGAACAGTTATCTGTTATATCGGAAATCCGAATGAAAACGTAATGGTTAATAAGCCTGTTGCTGAAGAAATCAAGCCGGAAAACCACAAAAAAGAAACACCGAAAAAGACAGATCTACCTAATTTGCCAATTAGTAAAAATGTGGATCGTGTGATGATTACCCCGGTTGCACGTAAAATGGCACAGGCCGCTAATCTTGATATTGAGAAAATTCAAGGCACTGGACCGGGTGGAAGAATTACTAAAGATGATGTACAGAAAGCAATTAAGAGACCTGAATCAAAGCCTGAAAATAAAGAAGATAGTATCTTAATCCCTGCGCAATCTATAGAGAAAACACAGGAGATTCCTGTAAACGGAATGCGGAAAATTATTGCCACACGTATGCAGGATAGCTTACAAAGTAGTGCTCAATTGACTCTTACGATGAAGGCAGATGTAACCGCTTTAATCAAATTGCAAAGACAAGCTACAGAAATTATTCAAAAACATGATGATAGTAAACTGACGGTCACAGACTTTGTTGCCAAAGCTGTCGTCCATTCATTAAAAGATCACCCTAAAATGAACAGTGCTTATGTAGAAGATAAAATCCATTTGTTTGAGCATGTTCATCTTGGATTAGCTGTTGCCTTGGAAAAGGGGTTAGTTGTTCCAGTTATTAGAAATGCGGACGCATGTTCACTAAGACAGATATCGAAGAAAGGTAAGGAACTAGCTATGCTTGCTCGTGAAGGTCAATTGCCATCTGAAGAAATGAATGGCTCTACTTTTACGATCAGCAATTTGGGAGCATACGGTGTAGAAC
>NZ_JBFUIB010000998.1:0-855 GCF_056402095.1 Peribacillus sp. P4_C12 | reverse complement strand
GCTGCCATGGCCGTTGCGGAGCCCACCTCTGCTTGACAGCCTCCAGCAGCCCCCGAAATGAAAGAACGGTTCGCAATGACAAGCCCGAGCATACTTGCCGTGAATAACCCCATAACTAAATCTTTATAAGGCGTGCCATCATTTTTATGAAGCGAAAACAGTACCCCAGGCAGAATCCCTGCTGCACCCGCAGTTGGGGTAGCTAYAATGACCCCCATTCGGGCGTTACTTTCAGAAGTTGCCAATGAAAAGCTCATTGCGTTGCTTATATAGCTGCCTGACAAAGATTTACCTTGTTGAACGTAATCATTCATTTTCACAGCATCTCCGCCAGAAATTCCACTCGGTGCGGTTGTGGCATCCTTTATACCGTTATCAACGGCTTCCTTCATTTTAATCAATCGTTCTTCCATCATACTGATAATAGCTTGTTGGTCTCTTCCTGACTTTTCTGCTTCCATCATTAGCATGATTTCGCCAATGCTTTTTTCTTCTCTTTGACAAGCTTCATTTAATTCTTTCATGGTCTGGATTTCCATCATATAGCCTTGTCCATTACTTTCTTTCTTGGATGATAAGAACTAGCAAGGGCTGAAAAGTCATCACCTGCACTGAGACGAATCGCTACCATATCGTCGTCTATCATGAAAATCTTGGATAAACCACCACCAAGTGATGCTCCGCCTACCTTTACTACACAATCGCCGCGTTTTGCTGTCACGATTGTTGTGTTAGGATGGTCAAAATACTCGCAACAGCTTTCAAATTCAATTTCGTACTGCATTCCATTCTCTTTTGCCCATTCCAACGAGTTTTTAATGCGTGAATCATCGGTATCCATCCCAAGTAATCCGC
>NZ_JBFUIB010000997.1:0-860 GCF_056402095.1 Peribacillus sp. P4_C12 | reverse complement strand
GAAATCCAACGGGTGGGATTCCAAGTTTTGGCAACGGTAGTGACCGAGTCGGCAGCAAAAAGTTTGCAAGATGCGAAGGTAACAACCCAAATTGGACGATTAACTGCAACAGATATGGCATCTTTAATCATCGAAGAAGGATTTCATGCGGTAGTTGATGCAAGTCACCCATTTGCAGAAGAAGCATCGAAAAACGCTCTTCAGGCAGCAAAGGAAGCAAATGTTCCTTATATTCGTTATGAACGTGAAAGTCAACGATTCCAGAATGAGAAATTGATTATGGTTCGTGATTATGCTGAAGCCGCCAAGCTTGCTGCTACAAAGCGGGGAGTTATTATGCTAACGACTGGAAGTAAAACCTTAGCGATTTTTGCTAAAGAGTTAGTAGGTCTGGAGAATACAAGAGTGATAGCGAGAATGCTTCCGCGCATTGATAATATGGAAAAATGTGCTCAGTTAGGCATAGAGCAAAAAAATATAGTCGCGGTTCAAGGTCCATTTTCAAAAGAATTGAACAAAGCGCTATACAATCAATATGGTGTCACGTTAATGATTACAAAAGAAAGTGGCAAGGTTGGATCTGTTGATGAGAAATTGGAAGCAGCATTGGAATGTGGAATTGAGACGATTATGATTTCTCGTCCCGATGTTGATTATAAAAATGTTCATTCCAGTTTTAATCTGGTCATTGCCGATTTGAAAAAACAACTAAACGAAAAATAGGAGGAATGTACGATGGATTTTAAAACAGATTTTAAACCCCTAACGGTTGATCCAGATAAAATATATGATTATAGTTTTTCAATTATTGCTGAAGAAATGGGTAATCATGATTTTTCAGAAGATGAGTGGAAGATAGT
>NZ_JBFUIB010000996.1:0-861 GCF_056402095.1 Peribacillus sp. P4_C12 | reverse complement strand
TATCCGGCAGTGGCTAGAGACGGTCGAAGCCATAGCCGAGAGCAGCAATCTACCAGATCCAATCATCAAGACAAGGAATCTAGAGGAATTGGAACTTTCCTATAAAGCCATAGGTCTACATCTTTTATTTCTATACCGAATGGGAAGAAGAACTGAAGCCATTTATTGGGAACGTGTCCGTGAAGAGATCAGTGATGGTGTTCATGATCAGTTAAAAGATGAAATGATTAATTATCAGAAAAAATGCAAGCGATGTGGAAAAAAGTTGCCGGATAGCTTACGGTTTCAAATTTGTGACGCATGCTATCATAAGGGTCAAAGAAGAACACACAGACCCAAATAACTGAACTTGTTTAAGGAAATTGGCAACTGGTGAATTTTAGAGACAGATCAACCCGAATAAATGCACCTTTATATGGCGTCGTTATTCGGGTTGTTGTTCATAATCTGATTTTTTTCCTTCCTCAGTTGGTAAAGCCCCCTGACCTTGACCTGTTAAATATTTTGATCCCTAATTCCCCTTCAAATTGCTCAATATGCATGGATCTTTCCCTGTATCCATATATATATTTTATTATGAATCCTTCCATAAATAGATCCCGCTCAATCACTATTGATAACGCTCCTAATTTTAAATGGGACCAATTACTCATAATTAAATACTACAACCATGTGATATAATAGTCAATTATGATTTATAAAATTCAAATAATTCAAATAAATCAAACATAATAGAGGACGTCTCCCTGATACATCTTCGACTTCTCTAATAAAGTCTAGAAGACTTGTCAGACCTTCAAGTTTATGTGCTACTTTAAAGCTCTTTTTGTATGGCTTCTTTTTATCCAAGAATGATTGAAC
>NZ_JBFUIB010000995.1:0-864 GCF_056402095.1 Peribacillus sp. P4_C12 | reverse complement strand
TTGTTGAGATGCGTGAGCAATACGGACTGACGAAAATTGTAGCTGATACTTTCCGTTTGGATTTAGTAAGAACCGCATTAGAAGCAGAGGGATTTGAATTAGAATTTATCCGTAATCCTAAAGCCATTCATTCATTGAAGGGGCCTACGTAAATTCTTCAGATCAGAATATTATAAACTTTGGACCAGCTTATTATGGAACCACCTTTGATAGATTACAAAGAATAAAAGCCAAGTATGATCCCGAAAATCTTTTCCACTTTCCGCAAAGTATACCTCCTAAATTTTAAATCTATCTTTTGTATTTATCATTTTTTATGTATTCAGATATCTAGAATTGTTAGTAGGAAGTAACAACTTCCAAAAACCCGCATTATAGTACGACTAAGATCAACATTAATGTTAAACAAAGCCTTAAAAAAAGGAGGTGAGAAATTGGGATTTCTGGATTTAGTGAAAAGCAGAAATAAAGAACTTGAATTCATGTTGGACTTTGATTTAATCGAAGACACTTCCAAGAAATTTCAAAATGAAACAATTATCCATTCAACCATGTATCAATATGATTGGCCGCACTATCAGCCAATCAGAATTTTATGTATCCCATTCATCCACGCCTGTTCCTTGGGAAAAAACCAAAGTTCCACAATGATCAATCTTTTTTTAAAATAACAATCTTAAATCTGCTGGAGAAGAATCCATTTTGATCAATCTTGATATGCTCCCCATTAGGTAGACAGATAAAAAATAAAAATCTGTTGATCTAAGGGGAGTATTTTCTATGGCTCGAATGAAATATTCTAAAGCTGAAAAATTGGCTATTTTAAATCTTTATAAAGATGGTCACCATTCAATAGCTGACATT
>NZ_JBFUIB010000994.1:0-865 GCF_056402095.1 Peribacillus sp. P4_C12 | reverse complement strand
GTGTCAGACTGGGCATTTGTTGCCCCGTTTGTTTGTGCAAATACTGTACCAGTTGATAGTACCATACCCGCAGCTAATAGTACTGTTAGTGATTTTTTATACATATAATCCCTCCTTATTCATAATCTTCCTAATTATGCATTTAACTGAATAGTTTGTAAATGAGTCATTAGTCTTTAAATTCCAACTATCAATCGGTGTCTGACACTCGTTCTCTTACCAGCCCTTTTTCTATTTCATCACTATCCATATGATCAATAGAATTACCGCAATATTACTCAAATTATTACTTGACCGTTTTTTTCAAGTTTTTAGTATTCTTTATAGGACTTTTCTTTGTGATAAATACAACAAAAAAAGAGTAGCAATACGCTACTCAACTTCCATTTCATCAATCAATTGTCCACTATATTTTTGTTTCTCAATGAGACTCTTGATTAAATTTCAATAAATCTTGATTCCATGCAGCAATTAATTTATAAAAATACACATTTTCACCTTTACCCTTGTACTGATCTAGCTCACGAATTTCGTTCAGGGCGTTCGTAAAAGTATATGAGGGTCCGAGGACGTTCGTAAAGTGTTTCAGAACTTTAGCGAACATGAATAACGGGTGTTTTGAGAAGAAACTTCACCGTTCGTAAAAGTCTACTTTTACGAACCTACAGCTTTCATAATTAGATAAATAAAGATGAAATAGAAAAAGCTCTAGTGGTTATGGAGTGACCCCTGTCAAATAGACAGAAATAAAAAAGACAATTAAGCAGCCTGAGTTCTATATTGATATGGACTCAGGTTGTTTAATTTTTTCTGGAAGCGATGATGGTTATAGAATCGAATATACATACTTACAGCACCTCTAACC
>NZ_JBFUIB010000993.1:0-866 GCF_056402095.1 Peribacillus sp. P4_C12 | reverse complement strand
CACTCAAGCAGCCCTTGTTCACTATGGAGCACATCTTTATGTCGGAAGGGTTATCACTCTGGCTTCTCCTCATCATGGTTCTAACTTAGCTGATTTAGCTTATAGCTGGTATGCGGGTTGGCTGGGTTCGTTGCTTGGTCAAAAAGATGATGGAACATACTCTTTGCAAGTAGGAAAAATGGCAGAATTTCGTTCAGTCACAGATAACCATGTAAACTCTCGAAAAAATAAGTATTACACCGCTACAGGAATGAATAGAGGTCCAGCTCTTTCCGCTTTATCAATGGGAGGACAATATTTATCTTCTTATGGAGAAAATGATGGTCTAGTAAATGTATGGAGTGCAAAATTACCTTATGCTTCCCATTTATTTACTGATCCAAACTTAGATCACGACAACATACGCATAGGTTCTGCTGTCTTTTCAAGAATTGAACCATACTTAAGAAGTGATTCAATTGCTGGAGTTCCAAGTTTAAATACTAATTCAACACTACAAGTTCAAGATGAGATTATCAAAACTGATATTTCTCAAACAGTTCATGGAGGAATGCTGCAACAACATGCCTGGATCAAGCAAACCTTCAATGTTAATGAACCAACCTCTGGTAATGTAACGATATACACAGCCTCAGATGATGTAGAGGTGGAATTAATTTCTCCATCTGATCAAACGTATTTACCCTCCTTACAAGTAAACTCTACTGAGAATAAATCATCCTTTTTTTCTGGTGCAACTATCCAAACATTTAAAAGAAATAGCCTTGAAGTTGGAAACTGGAAGGTACGAATGAAGACAAAGTCACCAAAAGATGCATTCCTGTTAACAGCACAATTTAATGAAAGGGATCCCATTACATTAAGTA
>NZ_JBFUIB010000992.1:0-868 GCF_056402095.1 Peribacillus sp. P4_C12 | reverse complement strand
GGTTAGTTGACTGGGCGGTAAATAAAAAGAAAAGGTACTAATTCCTTATTTGTACGGAATCAGTACCAGGTATAGATATTTAATAATCTTTCTTATTAGGGAATCACTTACCGGTTAATTAAGCAATTCCCTTCGTCATAACGAACGATAATGACGAGCTTGTGTCTATCCCCATGGTGTTCCAATCACGACAAATATTAGCCAAGCAAGTCCAGGTCCGATAACAACAAAGCATGCGGATGCAATTAAGAGTTTTCTAAAAAATTCATTTTGGTTCATACCTTGAGCATTTGCGAGCAACATAGCACCATTTGTTGAGAAAGGACTTATATCCACAATGCTCGATGCAAAAGAGATGGATGATATGACACCTATGGATGATACAGTCGGATCCTGAAGAATTGGAATCGCGAGTGGAATAATGGCTGCCAAGAAACCTGTTGTTGAGGCGAAAGATGAGATAATTCCTCCAATATAAGATGCTGTTAGAGCTGCCATTACAGAATTATTCATGCCAGCTATTAACTGGGTCATATATTCGATAACACCGATTTGTTCTAGTACTCCTACATAAGTCACAATCCCTGTTACCATAAGGATAATTGGCCAAGGCATACTCTGTAAGACGCCTTCTTGCCTTTTTGGAGCCATCAAGAAAAGTGCCAACCCTACTCCAAACCCGGCAAAGCCCATGTGTACATTGTACCCTAGAGCTAGGACGACTAGAAGAGCTATTCCAAGAAGTGTGAATCCTCTATACCAAGTTAAACGCCCTTCTGATTTTCCTGAATTATCTTCTGGATTATCCACTTGATTTACATTTATATCGATTGTTTCTACTGTTTCTACTGTAGCTGCTGTATACAGG
>NZ_JBFUIB010000991.1:0-870 GCF_056402095.1 Peribacillus sp. P4_C12 | reverse complement strand
GTTTCTGGTCCATTGGTTCTTGGGGCGGCTCAGGTGTTTGTTCACTTGCTGGTGGTGCCATAGCAACATATATGGGCTGGAGATGGATTTTCATCTTTTCGATTATTTTCGCTCTTCTTGCGATGTGGCTTATTAAAGACACTCCAGAAAGTAAAGCAGAATCAACTGGTGCTTTTAAATTTGACTATACCGGATTAGTTATTTTTATCATTACGATGCTTGCATTAAACCTTTTCATTACTCGCGGAGCAGATTGGGGTTGGACAAGTACTATTACATTAGTCTGTGCGGTTATCACAATCATTGGGATTATCGTATTCGTCAAAGTGGAAAGAAATAATGACATAGCTCTAATTGACTTCTCTTTATTTAAAAATAAACCATACGCAGGAGCCACATATTCCAATTTCTTGTTAAACGCTGTAGCTGGAACACTAGTGGTTGCTAATACTTATGTTCAAGTTGGTCGCGGATTTACGGCTTTCCAATCTGGACTGTTATCAATCGGGTATTTAATAGCAGTACTTGCAATGATTCGTGTTGGTGAGAAAATTTTACAAAAATCCGGGGCAAAATCTCCAATGATTTGGGGAGCTATAATAACGACAGTTGGTTGTGCACTAATGGGCTTAACATTCTTACCTGGTTTTTCCTATACTGTTGCCGTATTCATTGGATTTGCTTTATTCGGTCTTGGACTTGGAATATACGCAACCCCTTCTACAGATACTTCTGTATCTAATTCTCCTCCTGATAAAGTTGGAGCAGCAGCAGGGGTTTACAAAATGGCAAGCTCACTAGGTGGAGCGTTCGGAGTTGCGATTTCTGCTACAGTTTATGGTGCCATTGCAGCTGTTAGTAGTGTCGAAG
>NZ_JBFUIB010000990.1:0-876 GCF_056402095.1 Peribacillus sp. P4_C12 | reverse complement strand
ATCCCTATGACACCTCCAGAGAGTAAATTAGCTGGAAGTAACAATGTATTTGCACCAATAGCAATTAAAAAACTACCAAATATAATACTCAATATCTCAATAGCAATGCGATATTTTCCTTTATTTCTCATATTGCATCCTTTCTCCAAATGATTGGTAAATTAGATTATTCTCATTCAAAATTATACAATAAAATTCGATTAATCGTTTACTAATTTTAGGAAGAAACTCTTCAATAATCATGACCGTTTGTTTCAGAATACTAAACAACTTCCTCTAAAAAAAGCATCTGCTAGTCGGCAGACGCTCCATTTTGACCTGTTTCATTTTGATTATTGAATATTAAGAAGCCTTGAGAATTAAATCTCTAGGCTTTTTTATATTCAATAAAATACATTTTCACATTCCTATTAAGAGACACTTATGATATTTCACCTCTTCCTTTTGAGTTTTGTTATAAATAAAAGGCCCTTCACCCAAAAAAATGGTTATATCCTAAGCCATAAAAAAAAGGCAAAGTCTCCCTTATGACGCTAAACCAATGAAGGGAGAGATTTTGCTTGAATAGTCAGTTTCCATTCCTCTTAGTTACCATCAGTTTCTGGACCTGTTCGTCCAATTGTTTTTGAAACATTTATTCTGGGTTTACTGGTCTGCAGAAGCAAGCACTTTGAATAAGGAATTATATTTAGCGTAAAGTAGAATGTAATTTCGCTCTCAATTCTTCCTGTAACGCTAACTTTTTAATTTTCCCACTAGGGGTCATAGGCAGCTCATCTAAAAAGATAAAACGGTCAGGTACTTTATAATTTGCTATACGGTCTTCAATAAATTCCCGAATGGATTTCTCAGTTTCCTCTTTACCCGGTTTTAATT
>NZ_JBFUIB010000989.1:0-876 GCF_056402095.1 Peribacillus sp. P4_C12 | reverse complement strand
GGCAACAGCAGATGCTTGCCATAGGTAGGGCATTAATGTCTAAGCCAAAGCTGCTGATGCTTGATGAGCCTTCGGTTGGACTAGCACCTTTGATTGTGGAACAGATGTTTAAGGTGATCGAAGAAATAAACCGGGAAGGAATCACCGTTCTACTTGCAGAACAGAATGCGAATGCTGCCCTCAGCATTGCAGATAAAGGTTATGTTTTTGAAAATGGGGAAATTGTCGTTCAAGGAACAGCAGGTGATTTATTGGCTAATGGTGAAGTACGGAAAGCCTATATTGGAGCATGAAAAAAAGAATGGGGGATTTATTTATATGAAACAACTGAAAGTGTTATTTGTATTCATGCTGCTAGTAGTAACTGCTTTGGTTGGCTGTAACAAGGGAGACAGCCCCGCATCAAGTAGTGGTAAAAAAGGTAAAGGCGGAAATGTCGTTAACATCGGTTTTAGCGGTCCGTTAAGCGGGGCTGCAGCATTGTATGGGAAACGAACGTTAAATGGTGTGGAAATGGCCGTCAATGAAATCAATGATGACGGCGGGTTTGAAGTAGATGGGGAAAAATACACGCTTAATCTCGTTTCTTTGGATGATAAATACTTACCGAATGAAACAGGTTCGAATGCTAAACGCTTAATTCAGGAATATGATACACCGATTATATTTACGCCGCACAGCGGCGGTGTTCTGGCGCTGCAGGTTTTTAATGAACAAGAGAAATTTATCATTGGCGCCTATACGAGTGAGCCTTCAGTTACCGAAAGCGGAAATTCATTAACCGTACGAATTCCACCGAATTATGAAGGATATATCGAACCGTTTACAACGTATGCCATGGAACATTTCGGCAAAAAGATTGCAGCTTTGCCAACC
>NZ_JBFUIB010000988.1:0-877 GCF_056402095.1 Peribacillus sp. P4_C12 | reverse complement strand
GGACAATTTGTGATTACTTTATAAGCCATAATGAAATTCCTTCCTTTTAGTTAATTCGATTATATAACAAGGAATTAAAAATATAAATAATAAAATTTAAATTTTTTAATCCGAAAAATCAATAATATTAATTTATTATTTAATATTATTGATTATCCGTTTTCATTATTCATTCAAGTATTATATTTACCATAATGGTTGAAATTGTAGAAATTCCTCTTGGTGAAAATCCCCAGTTACATAATGAGCATGATTACTTAGACTTTGAGATGCTGATTAATAATCCATGGATATTTGATATTAATATTCCAACTGATGATGATTCAGCAGTCGTTAGCATTGATGTATTATTTAATGATATAGAACTTGAAAATTATTAAGCTTACGGGTTGATTAATCTCCGATTATGCAGTGATTTGAGGACTTAGTCTATATTTTAGTTATTCCAGAATAGGGCGCTATTGTTGAATAAAACTTAGATTTTTAAACGACTTTATAGTTATATTTTTAAGCACAGTGAAGTATCTTATATCGAAAATTAAACAACTATATTTTAACCCCGTCCTAAATTTAGAACGGGGTTATGCTTGTTTTAGGTTTTAAAATTAAATAACTTTATTGTCTTTTTACAGAAATGAAGAATTTATTCAAAATCATTCCTCCACAATCATGCCCCATTAGTTGCATAAAATCGAGTAGGAGGAGGTGCCTAGCCTCCGACCTCTCACACCACCGTACATACCGTTCGGTATACGGCGGTTCAGTTTAAGTCTGACGTAGTTTTGTATATCGTTCATATAGATTTACTAACCCATGATGGAGCCAATAAACATTATTAAGGGTTTTGTCTAGAATAGGACTATGCGCTATGCGCCAA
>NZ_JBFUIB010000987.1:0-879 GCF_056402095.1 Peribacillus sp. P4_C12 | reverse complement strand
GGATATTTCTTTGCTATCAATAAAGAAACCCTCGAATATAGATCGCCAAAACCTTTCGGGTATTCAGGTAACACTTGATCTAAAATAGTGTGAAACTGAGGTTTAGCTTCCACATACATATTCGTTASGATTTCCTGTTGTCTTGACAAATTCCGAAGGTCTAAAAGCTGAATCCCTCTAATTTTATGAGGTTCAAAATCCTCCTTGTAATACAGTACACACCACTGATACGCATCGATTGCGTCTGTTTTTACCTTTCGTAAACTAGACTTCTTTGCCTGATAAGAAATAATCGGATTGAGTAAGATATATAGAATCCCTTGTTCCTCCAAGTATTTTGAATAACGGGAGAATGGTAATGCCATGTAGCTTCTAAAATGATCATAGGCATTCTCCCTGTCACCTCTTCGATCTCTACTAAAAAATCCTAAAAAATGATCTAATTCCTCTTTGATATGCTTCATTGAAAAGCTCTTCGCATACGGTTTAGATTGATCTAAAAATGCCTGAACTTGACTCTCTCCTTTTGCCACATCCAGACCAACAATTGGATTCATTATTTTTTCCTCTTCTACTTATTAACCAGTACCCCTAGTCCCCCAGGCAGTGTCATAGCTTCGCTTGTTATACGAGATCTACCTTCTACAAGTAGAGGCGGACAGTTTAGTTCACTGGATCATTTCCCACGCACCCGTACGTCCTACCACTGCTACTGATAAAATAGATTCTATTAAAAAAAGRTCAACCAGTAATTTTACTGGTCGACCTTATWATACGAACGCACCTGTTAGTTGAACAAGGGGTTAATATCTTGTTTTTTCTTTTTTCTTAATAATACGGACTATTTTATCTAAATTCCACCACTCTTCAACTTTAGAT
>NZ_JBFUIB010000986.1:0-879 GCF_056402095.1 Peribacillus sp. P4_C12 | reverse complement strand
GGACCAAAGGGAAGTTCGTACATGTTTGTGATACTTCTTTTGTTAATAAGCATGTTTATCGTAGCAAAACACTTCGTCAGCTTGTTGATCATCAAATCCAAAACGGACAGATGATCGCAAAGAAAGATATTGGAAAATGGGTGAAACTTCAGCATCCCCGACTGCAATGGATGCATGCCCGTAAGTTGGACAACTTATTAGCAGATATAGATTCCTCTAAACAAGAAATTATTGTGGCCGTGCCAGACTTTAAAAATTTGTCAGAGGAATGGAAGCTGATTCTAATGAAAAGAGACCCTGAAGTCAAATTGACTATCATTTCAGGGAATAGAAATCCGGAAATTTTTACAGATTATTTCATTTATATGCCAGTTTCCTTCTCTTTTATTATCATCGATGGTCATGTTGTCTGGTTAGGCTTGCCTGTAGAATCGAATAATCGAGTGCAACCTCCCTTTGTAGCGGCTCGATTGGATTCACCTATTATTGCAGAAGAAATCTTATCTCAGTTTAAAAAAAATGAATAATTTAAAGGAAAGGCCCTATAGGGTCTTTCTATTTTTTTATTCAATAAATATTTCTTAAAACATCTCGTTAGAATATATGGTAAAAACAAATCGGGTTCCATCTATAAGAGTAATAAAAAATGTATATTTAAAAAATAACCTCGTTAGAATTTACAATTCACTCCTATTTACCAATCCAGAATATCCACTTATTATTTCAGCTAAGAGTTACAAACTAAACTAACAACAAGCGTATTAGGCGACATTTTATAGTCAATGTTTTACGATTATATAACTAAGAGAGAAATGGGAAGAAGGGAACCCTAATGAAGCTAAGCATTTTAGATCAATCACCAATCGCATCCGGTCAAAC
>NZ_JBFUIB010000985.1:0-880 GCF_056402095.1 Peribacillus sp. P4_C12 | reverse complement strand
TATATAAAGGTGTGCCTCTTTTTCAAACGGTGCAAAAACGATTAGACCGGTTGAACCTTGTATTACGAGAAAATTTAACTGGGATTCGCGTCATTCGTGCCTTTAATCGTGAAACCCAAGAGAAGGAACGCCTTAAGAAAGCTAATAAAGAATTGACAGATGTCTCGATTAAAGTAAATAAAGTTATGGCCTTTATGATGCCTATAATGATGCTTGTCATGAACTTGACGGTTGTTGGTATCATTTGGTTTGGTGGAGTTCGAATTGATAACGGCGGTATGCAGATTGGGGACTTAATGGCCTTTATCCAATATGTGATRCAAATTATGTTCGCACTTGTTATGGCATCCATGATGTTCGTTATGGTTCCTCGTGCGGCTGTGTCGGCAACTCGGATAAACGAAGTCCTTGACATGAAACCTTCATTCCTAGATGAGGGAACAGATAAGGCAGATCGTGAACACGGTACACTTGAATTTGAACATGTAACCTTCAGTTACCCAGGAGCAGAAGAACCTGCATTATCGGATATTAGTTTTTCTGCAAGACCTGGTGAGATCACCGCAATCATCGGTGGAACAGGTTCAGGAAAATCAACGCTCGTCAATTTGATCCCTCGCTTTTATGATATTTCAAGTGGATCTATTCGCGTTAATGGTGTTGATATTCGTATGGCATCACAAGATGAAATTCGTTCAAAAATTGGCTTTGTGCCACAAAAAGCCATCCTCTTTACGGGTACTATTGCTGACAACATTCGCTTTGGAAAACAAACCGCCACACAGGAGGAAATTGAGCATGCGGCTCGCATTGCGCAAGCAGAAGATTTTATAAGCAAAATGAAAGACGGCTATTATGCAGAAATCGAACAAGGCGGCTC
>NZ_JBFUIB010000984.1:0-881 GCF_056402095.1 Peribacillus sp. P4_C12 | reverse complement strand
GATTATATCATAGTGAGTGATGATGGGAAGAATGCAATATGGACAGTTGATTCAAAGTGGAAACGTGTAGCTGCTATTGGTAAAGATTTGGGTTTTCAATGGGGTGGAGATTGGGCTTCGTATAAAGACTATCCTCATTTGGAGATGACGGGTGGATTATCCTTTTCACAATTACAAGCAGGCAAAAAACCCAATTTGGTATCAAAAGTGCCTACTGGTGATCAGATTGTAAAACAAATCCAAAAAACATTAAACACTAGGTATAAAACAAGAATCGTTGTGGATGGTTTTTATGGTCCTAACACTAAGAAGGCGCTGATAAAGGGGTTCCAAAGGGAGCTAAATAAACAATATAGTGCAAAGCTTAAGGTCGATGGGAAATGGGGTCCTAATACAAAGGCAGCTTCACCCATTATTAGAGAAGGGGCGAATGGGAATATCACATATATCTTACAAGCTGTACTTTATTCTGAAGGTTACAATCCAAATGGGGTAGATGGTATATTTGGAAGTGGCACAAAATCAGCGGTAAAAGTATTTCAAAAAGCTAACGGATTACCAGCAGATGGTATCGCTGGAGAAAATACATTTGCTAAGTTGTTTGCATGACATAAAATTGTGTGCATGAATATGCAATAATTTTATGGGTGAATTATTGTATAACTCCCAGAATCACACCACGTTAGAAGCCCATCTCTAAATCGAGAGGGGCTTTTTTTCTCTATCTATTCAAACAGAGTATATAATCGAATCGGTTTTTGGTTTCCAGAAGAATCTAATCCGGGATTTAAACTTAAAAATACRGTCTCTACACTTGAATTATTTGGATTGTTTTCAACTTTTATTCCCTCTGCTTCAAGAGTGCCAACATAACTTCCTGT
>NZ_JBFUIB010000983.1:0-881 GCF_056402095.1 Peribacillus sp. P4_C12 | reverse complement strand
TACCCGACATTTGCTTACTCTGTATTAAATAATTATATTCCTGGACAGGTTTATATGGATGAATTAAAGAAAACAGTTTTAGTTGGTACTGATTCAGGTATTTTTGTTGTTGGTGGAGACGAAATGAACAATGGTCTTAACAGCATATTTTTAGAGATTTATAGAAGTAGAAAAAATGATAAAAAGCGATTCACTTTGTTTTCTCCATCAAAAGAATGGGATCAAGTTATAAATAAGTTGTTTGGAAAAGAGTTAAGACAAATACAAAGATATTCTTTTCATTTTAATAAGGATACATATTCAACAATAAAAAAGGAAAAAGTCCCTAAAGATTTTATAGTAAAGAGAATAGATGAAAAAATAATTACTGAAAGTCTGGAATTTAATGAATCTTATTATAATGAATATTGGGGTTCAGTATCAAATTTTCTAGAAAATGGTTTTGGTTATTGTTTGTTACATAATGATACCGTTATAAGTGAGTGTACATCTATATTTAGTTCATCACAATTTGCTGACATTGATATTACAACTCAAAATAAGTATAGAGGAATGGGCTTAGCTCAAAATGTTGCAGAAATATTCATTGAACATTGTATTGAAAGAAATTTGAAACCCAATTGGGACTGTGTTGTTAACAATTTTGCGTCGATAAAGCTGGCTGAAAGATTAGGATTCGAAAATCCAATGGAATATTCGGTATTCGTTAGAAGGTAAAAGGTTCTTATTTCGCTAACGGGTGTTTTACTCCAATAATAGAGGTTGCTGAAGCAACCTTTTTGTTATGCAACTAAAGGGGCAGGTTAGCTCAATAAAAAAAGGACTTAAACTTTGAAAGGCGAAGTGAATCAATAAGAAAATACAGTCATAAGGAGAGATAT
>NZ_JBFUIB010000982.1:0-884 GCF_056402095.1 Peribacillus sp. P4_C12 | reverse complement strand
GACCTGCATGTCCCTCAACAGTTGATACTGGAAATTCCGGTATATCGTGATATGGGATCGTAATAGGATTCTCAATTTCATCTGCTAATACCCCAAGTCCCGAACCAAGAATCAATCCTATTTCTGGAGAACCATCAATCTTACTTTTTATAAATGAGGCAGCTGCTTCTATTTTATTAAACATATATATTTTCTCTCCCCTTAATTCATATCGCCCAAAATATTTTTTCCGAAGGCAGGCATTTTCACATCAAAGTTAGCTGCGACTGTTGCCCCTATATCAGCAAATGTATCTCTTATTGGAAGCTCGCCAGCTTCTGTAAATCGTTTAGAATAAACTAATAATGGCACATATTCACGTGTATGGTCGGTCCCTTCATGTACCGGGTCATTCCCGTGATCAGCAGTGATGATTAATAAATCGTCCTCTTTTAGCTTATCGAGTACTTCTGGCATTCTAGCATCGAATTCTTCTAATGCCTTTCCGTAACCCTCTGGATCACGTCTGTGACCGTATAAAGCATCGAAGTCGACCAGGTTAAGGAAACTTAAACCTTTGAAATCCTGTTCGATGGTTTGGATTAATTTATCCATTCCATCCATATTAGATACGGTCCTTAAGGATTCAGTGACCCCTTCACCATCAAAAATATCAGAAATTTTTCCGATTGCCAGAACATCATATCCGGAATCTTTCAATTCATCCATAACCGTCCTGTTAAATGGTTTTAAAGCATAATCATGACGATTAGGCGTTCTTTTGAAGCTGCCTGGTTGGCCTGTGAAAGGTCTTGCGATTACGCGTCCAACCTTAAATTCATCAGCCATTGTTACTTCACGTGCAATCTCACAAATTCGGTATAATTCTTCTACCGGAACTATAT
>NZ_JBFUIB010000981.1:0-888 GCF_056402095.1 Peribacillus sp. P4_C12 | reverse complement strand
GTGTATATTTCAAGGAAAAAGCACAAATTGAACTTGACCAAATGAAGGAAATGAACAAAAAGGCTGAAAAATTACTTGGAATAATGAGTATGAAAGGTCTTGCTCAAGGGTATCAAAAAATCGCAAATAAAGAAGGCTGGAAAGCATTTGGCTGGAACGCTATTTCAATTTTGTCGTTACTGGGTATCTTGTGGTTTGGCTATGAATTTATTATTCAACATGAAGGAGAAATGTCGTGGACTGCTTTAATCAGTAGAATGGTTTTAACTGGTGTCGGAATTACACTGTTTACTTATTCTGCTAAACAAGCTACTAACCACAGAAATGAAGAAAGACGAAACAGAAGGATAGAGTTGGAACTGGCTTCACTTGACCCATATCTAAGTGACTTAGAAAGACCAGAACAAAAAAAGGTTAAGCAAGAACTCGTTGATAAATACTTTGGAGTCGAGCTTCCGACTGCAACTGCACCACAAACCCAGCCACAAAATATTACCGATACAATTACGAATAACCCTCAAATAATGCAATTAATTGCTGACAAGGTGTCTCAACTGATATCAAAACAATAGGTAAATCTGGAGTAAACACAAAAGGTAAGCCACGATCGTGGCTTATCTTCTTGTTAATCTTACAGTTTCCCAAGCTTCATTTTTCCATATTATTTGCATAAAAAACGAAAAAATGAAATACGTTGTTAAAAACTAACTGTCTTTTAGTGAAACAGTCACTTTAAATTCAATTTTCACACCTGGTTTGTGGTGATATTTAATTGTAATCGTTATTAAGGAGTGGTGTATTGAAAATTCAAGAGGTTTTTGAGTCTTATATTAATAGTGATAAAACGAAGTCCTCGTTAAAAGCCCACAAGGGTAAGGTGGATAAATA
>NZ_JBFUIB010000980.1:0-890 GCF_056402095.1 Peribacillus sp. P4_C12 | reverse complement strand
CTTCAATACATCATTGAACATAGAACAGAAACTAGCGGGAATGAGTTCCCAGCCTTATTAGCAAGTTAGTTTTCGATTCGAGTCTTTTATAATAAATAAAATGATGGCAAGGATAAAAACATGAGCTTTCGAAAAAGTAGGATGGTAACCAGAAAATAGGAAGTGAAAAAACAGATAGAGGCTTGTTTTACGCGCACTCTATCTGTTTTTTTAATTTACTCTATTCAACGTTAGAGTGAACCGTACCATAAGTAAATGAGGTTTCTAGTTGAAAGTTAAAAAGTATTTAATTCTTTGAATTCATTATTATCTTAATAAAAATAAGCACTCAGTCAAAAACCATATGACAATCGCCAGCTACTTTCAGAAAAAGATTAAAAAATTCAAAAGCAAGTGGAGAAAACAACCTGTTTTTCGCCACTTGCTTTATTTTAGGGACTTATCGGACAGCCCCCTTGTGGAATTAATAATATTAATATAAAAAATTAACATTATATTTATATAGTTTTGGTTTAATTGAATTGTAAAATATAAATCTCCTTGGAGGAATCATTAGATGATTAATAAGAAAATTGTGAAAACAGGAGCTACTTTAGCACTTGCCTTAGCTATTACAGTTCCAGCACTATCACCGACAGCAGCTACTGCAAAGGAAAATAGTAAAATTGAATCTGTTAAATTTAATGGAATGAAAGCACCAGCTACTATCGATGAAATGGTAAAAACGTATACAACTGCAACCGTTGATGTAAAATATAGCAATGGAAAAGTAAAAACATTTCCGTTGTCCTACAACTACCTATTTAAATCGGAAGATAAGGTAGCAACCGTTAAAGGTGAAAAAATTCCTGCAGGTACACCAATTGATGTAAAAGGAAATCCAATTAAGG
>NZ_JBFUIB010000979.1:0-892 GCF_056402095.1 Peribacillus sp. P4_C12 | reverse complement strand
CATTTGGTGCCTTGATCGTCGGCTTTGCAAGGGCTATTACAGTAGTTTTAGAAGAAGGTAAAATCATAGATTCGTTAGTCTTTATGGCAGCATCGGGGATAAGTCACCTACCACAAACATTGAATGTCGTAGGTATGTTTTTCACCCAAGCATTCCTTAATTTATTCATTTCTTCAGGCAGTGGACAGGCTGCGGCTACAATGCCAATTATGGTTCCTATTACTGATATTTTGGGATTGGAAAGACAGCTTGCCGTTCTTGCCTTCCAATATGGGGATTCTGTTACGAACTCAATTATTCCAACTTCCTCAGCATTAATGGGATACCTGGCTATTGCTGGAATTCCGTATGAGAGATGGGTTAAATTTATTTGGAAATTAATTCTCGGATGGACTTTGATTGCTTGTTTAGCATTAACAGCGGCAGTCGCTCTCGGTGTCTCCTGAGAAAATAAGGAGCGGTTTGATGAAGGAATTATTGACGGAAATAAAACCTCAAGTTTTGGAGATTTTCCACCATCTTCATGAGAATCCTGAAGTGAGCTGGAAAGAGTTTCAGACTACATCTTATATTTCAAAGGTGATCCAACAAAACGGGCTTGAAGTGACCAGTTTTTCGGATATGCCTGGAGTTATAGGTAAGTGGTCACCAGAGGACAGTATAAGTAATTTAACGATTGGATTACGAGCTGATATGGATGCTCTACTTCAAGATGTGGACGGCACTTTTCGTGCTAACCATTCCTGTGGACATGATGCTCATATGACGATTGTATTAGGTGTCTTGCTTTTATTAAGAAAAATGAAGATTATTCTTCCAGGTACATTAAAATTTATTTTTCAACCAGCTGAAGAAGTTGGTGAAGGTGCTTTAAAGATAATTGAAAAACAGG
>NZ_JBFUIB010000978.1:0-892 GCF_056402095.1 Peribacillus sp. P4_C12 | reverse complement strand
CGTATCGGCGTGTTTCAAGGAAGGCCGCTGCTTTTTCTTTACCAGGTTTAAGTTTTAGATATTCTGTTTTACCATATGAATATTGTTTAATCGCAGTAAAACCTTCTTTTGGTACATCAGAAGTTTCAAAAATATCATTGAATGTAATGCCGCTGTCAATAATTTTTTCCACTTCTTTATCCGTTGTATGTCCTAAATTAATCCATTCTAAGTCTCCTGAACCACCATTTTCAGTACCTGTTTGTTTAAACTTAGCTGCATATAGTGTACCCGCTGATAAATCTTTTGCTTTATCGGCTATATACATAAACATTCCTGTATTACCACCATCATCACCGTAAAATACAGTTTTGTTATCAGGCATTACTTTAGCTAACTCATGGGAGAAACGCCCTGTACTGTAATGTTTTACAACCGATGCTTTCCCCTTCTTATCAACTGTAATTTCAGGAGTGTAGCCATAGAAATAAGGATTAGCCTTTGCTTTATTTCCAAAATAGAATTGAGCAAATGTTTCAACTTGACTTCTTGTTTTTGATGTAGGGTCCGCAAATTGACGAGCATCTGGCTCATACTCTTCTGAACCTAAATGCGTATTCCATGGTGATAAAGAACCATTACATGGAATCCAAAGTCCATTTACTGCCGAAAAATCGATTTTTTCTACTTTTACAGGTTTAAGTTCACCTGTTTTTTTGTCCTGTTCCATCTCAGTTAAAGACATAGATGCTGGGACTAAACCGTATGCTGATTGACCAGCAGCATCAATTGTTTGATATTCATAATGTGTAACCATATAAAGTTTGCCGTCAATTGGCATTAATAAGCTATTTGAATCCGGAGCATCTGAAACAAAATATTTTCCGTCTGTGCTACTTGGATCCTTAATTGG
>NZ_JBFUIB010000977.1:0-893 GCF_056402095.1 Peribacillus sp. P4_C12 | reverse complement strand
CACTTCCATTTTCAAAATCTGTAAATAATGACAATGTAGGATGTACACGAACATCTGCAACTAGTAATTCTCCTAAAATTCCACGTAAATGTTCAGCTGCACGAGCACCACCAGTTGAACCATAGCTTACAATACCAGCAGCTTTATTATTCCATTCGTCACGAGCTAAATCCAATGCATTTTTTAATGCACCTGTTATGTTATGATTATATTCTGCCACAATCAACACAAACCCATCTAAATTAGTAAGCTTTTCTGACCAAGCTCTTAATCCTGGTCATCACCAGCAGTTGTAAATACAAATGGTAAATTGAAGTCTGCAATATCTACGATTTCATAATTCGCATCGCCACGTTTGTCAGCAATTCCTTTTACCCATTCTCCTACTTGTGGACTTACACGTCCTTGGCGTGTACTTCCTAAGATAATTCCGATATTTAATTTTGTCATTGCTTTTTCCTCCGTAGCTAATCTACCAAATAGTTTGTCTAAAAAACTCAATTCTTCCACCATACCTTGTCTCGAAGTTATGAATTTCCTTACGATTCATCACTCTTCATATTTTATCCTTTCCCCTCTACTTCAGGGAACCGAATGGTATCTTGTTTGAACTCGCGACGGATGGACCTGTTTGCGACAGACGAACATGTCGAACACTTAGGGGGAAATCTTGCCCTCTCTCCATTCTTGGAATCAAAGAGAGAGCAAATTGAACAAAAATTAAAACCACTTGTAACCAAATAAAACATCCTAGTATTAACACACCTAGTAAGAAAAACCGCAAAAAAAGCTCCAAATAAATCGAAACTTATTTAAGGTGATAAAAATAATGTTTTAGGAAAAACTGATTTATGTACTATATTCTACTTATTAAAGGAGGAAAACAAAATGGC
>NZ_JBFUIB010000976.1:0-895 GCF_056402095.1 Peribacillus sp. P4_C12 | reverse complement strand
GGACTTGGTAAATACTCAAAAGAAGCTAAAACTCGATCCTTATAAGATAATTTCTTGTCATTTAGTATTTTTTCCATTGGAATTGAACGAAATGGATATGGGCATACCCCACTGAATGCAAATCTAATAATCCCGTCTTTTTTTAAAGCGGCAACTGTTAAAAGTGGGTATCCCGTATCCCATTGCTTACGTTTCTTTACACTTAGGTATGGTGCTTTTAGATATTCTTTTTCTGTACCAATTTGAACTAGAAATTCCCCTTCGTCAAGGCGTAACTCTTTATTAAAAATCTCATTAATTAAAAATTTTTTTACTCCGCTTGGACCTGCAATAATAACAGTACTATCTGATAATAAAAATGGCAGTACAGCCTCCCTATAAAAAATTTGTCCACATATATTTCCACCTATAGTAATTGAATTTCTTGATGAATAATCCGCAACCTCTTTTGAAGTATTCGTTAATAAAGGGAACACCTTGTTTTCTTCAAATACACTTAAACTCAATGTTGAACCAATGACTAGTTCATTGTTTTGAAAGCCGAATTCCTTACATTCAGGAATACCCTTTAAATCAATAATCGCATCGGTATATATATAATTCAGACGTCCTAATGTTAAAATTTCTGTTCCTCCACCATAGTACAAAGGTTTTTTATCTTGTGATTTTGATGTTTGGTATTGTTCTATCGCTTCTTTTATGGATTTTGGTTTATAGTATTCGAAATTGTAAGATAACATCACAGTCTACTCCCTTTCTTCCCTCTCCAAATAAGTTCAGGGATTAACGGCAACTGGTTTAATGGTATTCCAGCAGCAAGAGATAAACAGTTACCGAGAGCAGCTGGCATGCCAAGAAGACCATGTTCTCCAAGGCCCCTAGCGCCATATGGAGC
>NZ_JBFUIB010000975.1:0-898 GCF_056402095.1 Peribacillus sp. P4_C12 | reverse complement strand
AAAGACTACCATGAGGTAATCGTCATTGATGAAGCCCAAATGATTGCAGATAAAGATCGTGGCTTTTCTTGGTTTCGAGCAATCACGCAAGCAAATGCTAAGGAAGTACACATTATTGGGAGCAGGAATATAAAAATGATGCTTCTCAACCTATTAAATGGAGCAAATTTAGAACTGCATGAATACACACGGGACATTCCCTTGGAGATAGAACCAAGAGAGTTTGGATTGAAGTACACCAAAAAAGGGGATGCGCTTATTTGTTTTTCAAGAAGGCAGGTTCTAGAAACTGCCTCCCGTCTCCAAGGGAGTGGGCATAGTGTCAGCATGATATATGGGAGCATGCCCCCTGAGAATAGAAAACGACAAATTGAGCTTTTTAATCGTGGCGAAACATCTGTTGTTGTTGCCACAGATGCAATAGGAATGGGATTGAACTTGCCAATCCGTCGCATTGTCTTTCTTGAGAATGAAAAATTCGACGGGACACGCAGAAGAAGACTGACATCACAAGAAGTTAAACAAATCGCAGGACGGGCAGGGAGAAAAGGTATTTACGACACCGGAAAGGTTGCTTTTACAGCAGAGATAAAAATAATGAATAAACTGCTTGAACAGGTAGATGAGCCCGTTCAAACTTTTACTATAGCTCCTACTTCTGCAGTATTTGAACGTTTTCAGAAGTATTATCGGCATCTAGGAACATTTTTTGAATTGTGGGAGAAATTCGAGCCCCCAAACGGAACTAAAAAGGCATCCCTCACAGAAGAACGCGAGCTTTACGAGTTGATTCGAGATACTGAAATCGAAGCACGTTTTTCGTTAATGGATTTATATGGATTCCTACATCTACCCTTTTCAGCTAAAGAACCTAGACTTATCCGGCAGTGGCTAGAGA
>NZ_JBFUIB010000974.1:0-899 GCF_056402095.1 Peribacillus sp. P4_C12 | reverse complement strand
GGATGTGGCTAACTTGCAATAGCTTCCCCTACTCCACTTGTGATTAATACATTTTTAAATGCGTCACCAGCTCCGATAATCAAGATAATGGATGCAGTTGGAGCAAGGCGTATCAATTCACTTATTTGATTTTCTTTACCCGCTTCAAAGCATTCGATTATCTTGCTTCCGACGATGACACCATCGCAGGATTGTACCGTATTGCGGACATGATCTGGAGTAGAGATGCCAAATCCGGCAAGAACAGGAACAGGACTTAGGTCTTTTACCTGTTTTAAATAGCCTCCAAGTTCTCCTCCAAAGGCATCACGGGTCCCCGTAATGCCCTTTACAGTCACAGCATAGATAAAACCCTCTGCCCCTGCCGTAATCTGAGTAATCCGTTCTCTAGAAGACGTGAGCGTCACAAGACGGATCAGTACAATCCCTGCAGTTTTTATAGTTGAAAAGACAGCTTCTTCTTCAATTGGCAAATCAGGGATGATACATCCGGCGATTCCTGCCTGAAGACAATCTTCTGTGAATTCTTTAAGGCCATATGCCATAATTGAATTTGCATACCCCATTAAAATGATTGGAATGTTTACATCGCCTTTGATTTCAGTCACTTTTTTTAGAATATCTTTTAAAGTTGTACCATTCTCCAAAGAACGGATTCCCGCCTGTTGGATAACCGGTCCATCAGCCACAGGGTCAGAGAATGGGATACCTAATTCGACAGCTGTTGCCCCGCTTTTTTCAAGGAATATAAGTTGGCTCTTTAGCCGTTCAAGACCGCCATCTCCTGCCATAATGTAAGGAATAAATGCTTTTTCTCCCCTAGATTCACATTCCTGCAGCGCTTTTGTTAATTTATTCATGTTCGCTACCCCCTAATATAGATTGGACCGTTTCAACAT
>NZ_JBFUIB010000973.1:0-901 GCF_056402095.1 Peribacillus sp. P4_C12 | reverse complement strand
AGGTTTAGTATAATGCTATGATTTATTTTTATTTTCCTGTTTTTCCAGCCATTTTATCATTTTCGTTCGAATTTTATGTGATGGCCTTTTGATTCCTCTCTCAATGTTACTCACGTAAGGAGCAGATATTTCTAGTTCTTCTGCTAATTGATATAAAGAAAGATTAAGAATTTTTCTAGTGATTCTTATTTGCTCACCAATATTTTCACTTCTCTTTTGACTACTAGAATCCTGTAGTGAATGCCGAATGTCACTTCGAACTTTTTGTTTTTTTTCAATTGAACGATATTGGTCCTTAATAATCTCCGGTGGCTCTATTAAAATCATAGAATTCAACCAAATACTAGCCCATCCTTTATAATCCGCAATAGATTCATCCCATTTTTCATAATGCCATGACGCGATGACACCATCTTCTAGTAATGTATCCATAGCTTTTTCAAACCGCTCTCTAGTACGAGAAGGTGTGCGATTATTCATTTTTTCGCCGATTGACTCCAATAGTGTACTTGTTTTATTTGGCTGTAAAAAGTCTCCTTTTCTAGCTTGGGTCCTCCAACGCCAGCTTAAATACCTTGTAAGTCTYTTCTCCCAAATTTGTCTATAAGGATTATATTGCAATGCCTTAATTGAAAGAAGAGCAACTTGCCTTGCAGAACCATTTAGATACTTAGCAAACACTTTATCAATTGTAAACGTTATCTTTTTTCTACATGTTTCTTCTGAAATACCATATTCTTCTCCCGTATAATCTTTAAAAATGAACGTCCGCCCCTGGAGTGCTGTCTGAACAGGTTTACCTTTTTCATAGATGACAGCTTTGTTAATATTAATCCATATGCYTTGAATATTTGTAAGCGATTTCAAAATTTGTTCGCGTTGTCTTGCTTCATATCCACCT
>NZ_JBFUIB010000972.1:0-903 GCF_056402095.1 Peribacillus sp. P4_C12 | reverse complement strand
GAGCAGCTCCGGGGTATGACACCGATGATGATTGAAAAAATGGAAGAGTTGAGAATTCGGATTGGAAGGCCTCTAGAGGTCATTGTAGGGGGGGACCCTTTCTTCTTTTCATACGAAGTGACCCATTCGGATGCCGAACAATTACTGAATCAAATAGGTCAATTTTCGTTATATACGCTTGAGGAAGAATTAAAGCGAGGATATATAACTATAGCAGGTGGACATCGTGTTGGTCTTGCAGGAAAGGTAATTCTTGAAAATGGGGCGGTCAAAGCGATAAGGGATATTTCCTCCTTCAATATTCGGATAGCACGCGAAAAAATAGGTGCAGCGGAACCGCTCACTTCTTATTTATATAATGGCGAATGGCAGCATACTTTGTTAATCGGTGCTCCACAAACAGGAAAAACGACGATATTACGTGATATTGCAAGGATGATATCTAGTGGAAATGAAAAAAGAGGTATTGCCCCTCAAAAGGTGGGAATTGTGGACGAGCGATCAGAAATTGCGGGAAGTGTTCATGGAGTACCACAGCTCGAATTTGGAACAAGGGTGGATGTGCTCGATGGATGTCCTAAAGCGGAAGGAATGATGATGATGATCCGTTCTATGTCTCCGGATGTGTTAGTCGTAGATGAAATTGGTCGCGCAGAGGATACACAAGCAGTACTAGAGGCCGTAAACGCCGGTATTAAACTTGTGATAACTACACATGGTCATACTTTGGATGAAATTAAAAAACGGCCCTTTTTCGCCGAAATCTTAAGGCAAAACATTTTTGAACGGTTTATAGAATTGCAAAGAAGTAAATCTGGTAAGCGGAGCTACAATGTTCTCGACTCAGCGGGCCTCCCTTTATATTTGGGTGAAAGTGTGAATCCACATGTTTAAGTTAATAGG
>NZ_JBFUIB010000971.1:0-915 GCF_056402095.1 Peribacillus sp. P4_C12 | reverse complement strand
ATATAAGAATGGAGATTCTTTTGCTGTCCAAAAATCTTTTTCTTTAGCTCTATACCTTTCAGTGCCTTGCATAATATAACAGGCATCTTTAGGCATGCTATTGCCATCATTTCTCACTTGAATGGAGTTGATGTCTATCAGATTATGAAGAGCTTTGGCCATGAACAACTCTCCACTACAGTAATTTATTTGGAGAAGATTTTTGAAAAAGAACGTCATGTAATTCATATGTGGAAATCAGATGTGTTTGGGGTGTATATATAATAGAAGAAAGTCGTCAAAGAACCCAGTAAATAATTGTTTAAAAATCAGTTTGAGCCCGAAGTGTGTTTATAATATCGAGCTTCATACTGCTTTTGTAACAGGGCTCAACTATATTTATCTTTTCCATTCCACATTTTCTTCTGAATTTCTTAGGCTCATAGGGGGGATAAAGGATCACTTTCTCATATTGACTTGAACTGAAAGGAAGAATACCACATAGGCATAAAGTAACTTTAACAGATATAGGTGAGAATGATCGATGTTATTTGACTTTTCTTTAATTGAAATTGACGCTATAAAACGAAGTCAGATTTGCATCAAAAGAATATACTTATTCGTTGGAAGATGTGGAGAAAATTATTTACTATGAAGGAAATGATGATGAATTTTCAGAATACGTATTCTTTTATAGCGATGGAAATAATTTGAATTTAAGTGAAAATGGATAGTTTAAGAAAATATAATTCATGATAATTATTAAAGCTGAAGATTTAAATATAAAAATGGAGAATATTGATAAGAATTAATCTGTCCATGTAAACTTCTGGAACTATTATATTAGAAATCAAATAAATGAGCTTGGAGGCACATCCAGGCTCATTTTGTGTTGATGTTTCTTATTATTAATATAAGATCAGAGAAACTATGCAG
>NZ_JBFUIB010000970.1:0-918 GCF_056402095.1 Peribacillus sp. P4_C12 | reverse complement strand
GAATACATAGGATGCGCTCGTTTCAAGAACATCGATATATTTGGGTAGTGACACAACAGCGTCAACGTTTGTTTCCACGATTAATTTGTTTTTCAAATCTACATTTTGTAGAACTTTTTGAAACCAAAAATTACTTTTTTCAAATAAGTTAATCATTTTGGGATTGATCTCTTTAATCGTTTCTTTATCGTAAAAATAAGATGGATAAGGAGACGTCTCGTACAAGTTCGCGGTAATGATAATACCTTCCTCGATAGCTGCCTCATATCCACAGGTACAAGTTAAACTCCCCGTTTGAATGTAGACTTTTTTAATCGTTATCTCTTTCATTTCAAGTGGAATGTGGCACTTCGGACAATAGAGTAGATTTACAAAGGAAAGTGGGATCCCTGTAAAATCCTCTTCTTTGGATGAAGGCGAGTTGGTTTGAACCGTTTTTTCAATCAATTGGATAGCTTTTGATATGTCTTCTTTTTTCTTGGTCAGCTGGTTCTTTTTATCAATGAGCAAGTTGTTGTAGTAGTCGATATCCTCATGGTCCGAGAAGTTTGTGACACGCCGATACGATAAAATTTGTTGAATTTCTAACAGTGAAAAATGAAATTTTTTCAGCTCAGTAATAAAAGCCATGTCGTCGAGACACAATTGGTTCATTTGATACTGGGTGTTTTTTTTGTCTGGTATTAATAATCCCTGTTCAATGTAATAACGAACGGTATCGGTCGTAACATGAAAAAGCTTTGCAAATGTACCAATTTTCATAGATGCCCCCCCAATGAAGAAAGTGGAGTTACTCCACTTTTTTACGAAAATGAATTCAAAAAACGCTCAAATGACTATTGACATGGAGGAAACTCCAAGTCATATGATGGATTCAAGAAGTGTGAATATTGTGAATAAAATTTGACTGTATTATAG
>NZ_JBFUIB010000969.1:0-920 GCF_056402095.1 Peribacillus sp. P4_C12 | reverse complement strand
GTCCATTTGCATTCCCCTTTTTACCTATGAATTATTTGTTAGCGTTTTCATTCATTACCGGATAAGCAGCGTTATATTTTTCTTGAAGCTTTCGTTTTAAAATTTTACCGACCGCAGTTTTGGGAAGTTCACTTTGAAAGGTGATAACTTCCGGTACTTTAAAGGCTGCGAGCTGTTTTCGGCAGTATTCATTCAGTTCCTTTTCGGTTATCCATTCATTTGGCTTAATAACAACGGCTGCATGAACGGTTTCACCACGATATTGGTCGGGAACACCGAATACCGCTGCTTCAAGTACCTTTGGATGGCTGTAAAAAACCTCTTCAATTTCAATAGGATAAATATTAAATCCGCCTGCGATAATCATTTCTTTCTTTCGTCCGACGATGTAAAAGAAACCATCTTCATCCATCTTTGCGATGTCACCGGTATATAGCCATCCGTTTTGAATCGCCTGCAACGTTTCTTCTGGCATGCCCCAATACCCTTTCATCACCTGAGGTCCCTTAATAACCAATTCACCAGGTGTATCAACCAAAAGGGACGGCTCACCTGTAATACTGTCAATAATGGCGGCATCTGTATTTGGGATAGGTATCCCAATACTTCCGGGTTTTTGCAGGCCTTTAACTGGATTTCGATGCGTCACTGGTGAAGCCTCAGACAAACCATATCCTTCAGCAATCATTGATCCGCTTACTTCGTTAAAACGTGACAATACATTTAGAGGCAATGGCGACGAACCCGAAGTGCATGTTTTCAAAGAATGCAAATCAAAAGGATGGGACTGGTAATATTGTAATAAAGCAATATACATCGTCGGCACAGCTGGGAAAATAGTCGGTTTGAGCTTATTAATAATATCAACTATCTCAGCCACCTCAAACCTAGGTACTATAATTAAATTACCTCCATTATAA
>NZ_JBFUIB010000968.1:0-920 GCF_056402095.1 Peribacillus sp. P4_C12 | reverse complement strand
GGATTAGTCGCTTATATAAAAGCAGCTATAGATTTATGCCGATTTAACAGGTCGTCAGTGAAGAGTGTCGAGAATAGTATATCGACGGATTGGAATTCTTTTTAAAAGATGAACAGGAAACAGTTGATTTTTTATTTGGGAATTGCAGATGAAGTAACGAACCCAAGTATTAAAGAGGCCTTTCGCCGAGCGGCAGCAGATGAACAAAATCATGCCGTTTGGTTTTTATATTATCTCGTTAATGCGAAATAGCTAAAGCGATTTGAGATTGACGATAGAGTCCAGTAAATTAAAAAAGTAGCTAAATAGAAGGACAAGAGACATCGTTTAATATGGATGTCTCTTGTCTTTTTTATTAGGAAAACTATTCTATCCTGTGGTTCTAGTAAATTAGAAAAAAGAATTATAAATGTAAATCCTCATCATATTCTGCCTCAACCGGTACAGGTGCTACATTGGACCTTTCCAGTGCCGGTGTGTCCGGACGGGCTGCTTGATAGACTGCTGCACCGAGCACTTGAGCCGTCTTTAACAATTTTTCCTTACTGATCAGCTCAATTGTATCCTTTGCCGTATGGTATTCCGGCTCCAATGGAGCATACGTAAACACCGCGGCAGGAATACCTACTTCTGTGAATGGCTGGTGGTCACTTCTTCCAATTTGATTATAAGGAATGGCATCATAAAGCCTTGTTCCTGCTGAATTTCCTAATGTCGTGACTGTATTTGGTTTTCCATCGTACGTAAACATGGCAAATTCGCCGGCATTTTTGCTGCCCACCATATCCATATTAAACATCGCTACCGTTCTGTTAATCTCATCTTTCGTAAGGCTTTGTGCATAATGCTTGGAGCCTAATAATCCGTTCTCCTCTGCGCCAAAGGTAATAAACCTGATTTCTGTATCAGAAGGTGCATTT
>NZ_JBFUIB010000967.1:0-923 GCF_056402095.1 Peribacillus sp. P4_C12 | reverse complement strand
GCATTTCAAACAAGAATTAGAGGAATATATCCATTACTACAATCATCAACGAATCAAGGTAAAATTAAAAGGCATGAGCCCGGTAGATTACCGGATTCATGCCCTCAAGGCTGCCTAATTAAATAAAGTGTCTAACTTTTTGGGTTCACTTCACATTGCGGAGTGGCTCTCTTTTTACTTTTTCTGAATGCCGTCCCTTTCCATCTGGATCTGGCTTAATACCCAATGATAACAAGTGTCGCTTTTTTGTCTTGTAATTGATTCGTTATTGGGATGTGTACAAAGAGTACTATGAAATCTATATATATTAACTAATTCAATTATAGTGATTTGTTGAGAAGTATTTTATCTTGTAATGGTGATTATATAATTACCATTTGATCCTGTTAAATTGAATGGTACTTTAGGTCGGGGCAATGATCGCAAGAGTAGTAGTTTTATTTTTAAATATAAGGTAAAATATGGTATAATAATTACAGATTTTTCATTATATTAAAAATATAAGGAGTTGCAAACGATGATTTCATTTCCTAAGCCTGATGTTGAGCAGTTTTTGCGAACTTTTTCTATTGGTGATTTTGCACTTAGTCCAGATGAAAAGCAGCTGGTTTTTAGTACGAATTTGAGTGGTAAGTATAATTTATGGGGGATGAATCTGCCAAACACCTTCCCTTATCCGCTCACATTTGTGGATCAAAGCTGCCAAGGTCTTTTATATGAAGATACTCGTAATTTTATGCCGATGTTATCGGAAGACAGCAATAAACTTTATTACACTTCATCGAAAGGAAATCCGTCCTATTTGAATGCCTATTGTTTAGAGTTAGAATCAGGGCGTGAAACAAAGGTTCTAGAAGGAAAGGATGCAGCAACGTATTTATATGGCTTAAGCCCAGATGAAGAAACCTTACTATACTATAAAC
>NZ_JBFUIB010000966.1:0-925 GCF_056402095.1 Peribacillus sp. P4_C12 | reverse complement strand
GGGTTTTACCTGTGTGATAAAGCTAATTTCATCACTGGACAAGGCAGATGCTTTATCATCTATAATACCGCATGCATCATAATTGCCCTTAAGGAATTGTAGTGAACCAGGTTCCCAATATGTCGTCCCCGCCAATTCATCCACTTGTGTCATCCAAACATCTGCACCTGTTAATGCTTGTAAAGTTCCAGCATAGCCGAAATGATCTGGATGATAATGAGTAAGTACGATATCATTAACATCGTGTTTTTCAATTATGGGATTCCATATATCCCTTGTTACTTTGTTGTTCAATCCTGTATCAATAATTGTCCACCCTTTTTCACCTTCTGCTAGAAAACAATGAACGTGGTCCAATCTAAAAGGCAATGGAATGGTAACTTGAGTAACTTCCAATTCATTCAGCAAGTCTAATTCTCCTTCCAATTTAGTATCGATTATCTTCTCGAATTCCAATCCCGTTATTTATCGCCGAGTAATTACGCGATACCTTTTAAGGGAGATTGTTTGGTTATCAAACTTTTCAAGCAATTAGTTAATAGAAGTAACTATTAAATAAAGTATATAATTTATTAATTCGACGCGTACTCTGATGTTCCTMTAATCAATATCCTTGGATTTATCGATAATGTTATAAAAATCAAATTATTATTTTCTTTAAATAGTTGAGTTGCTGTATAAAGCACCACGATAATCTTAAATCAAATTCAATTCTTGTAGAAATTATTCTATTAGAGAGGCCATTTATCTTGCTTATTCCATTTTAATCACTACTAGTTAACTTAATGAAAAAGAACCGCCATCATTATATGATGGCAGTTCTTCCAGACTGTAGACAAACTCGATGAAAATCGAGTTTGTCTACAGTTTTTTTAAGGGGTTGTAAAAATTCGAACGTTGATTTCCACTCCAGGCACTCGCTTTC
>NZ_JBFUIB010000965.1:0-926 GCF_056402095.1 Peribacillus sp. P4_C12 | reverse complement strand
TCGTATTTACTTACATCTCCTTGGTTAATGAGAATTTCTTCACCAAATTCCTCTTTCATTTTCTTTAGCGTTTCAACAGAGCGACCGATAATGCTGACTTTTGCCCCTTCTTGTATAAAACGTCGAGTGACAGCTTCTCCTATTCCCGAATTACCACCAGTAATCAACACTACTTTATCTTTTAAGGCCATTGCCATTGTAACCAACCTCCTTGTTATCTTTTTTACGATACTTACTGTTATACGAAGATAGCGAGGTTCCTTGTATTTATTGTTGTTTGATCAACAATGAATATCCGTTTGGAAAGTTTCCATTTACCATCTTCGAATATGAATTCATCATTTCGTTCCCCCGAAATCAAATCGTGTTGAATATCCGTGCTACGGCTTCGATAGATAAGTAGATAGCTCTTAACGACTGCCTTTTCACCTTCAACAAAGTCTTTAACACGCACGTTGCTGACAAAACGCCGCGTTCTGGAAGGAGGAATTTCCGCCCATGCATAATCCGTTTTCAAACGATCTACGCGGAGCTTAAGTAATTCAATATCATCATTAAATGTAAACATTTTAGTTGAATAATCCGGACGTTCAACTCCATCCTTATTGACACGTACAGGCATTTGATAACACAAACTCGAATGCATTAGATCGAACCATTCATCAAATTCAATATCATCAAGTAATTGTGCTTCATCATACAACCACTGTTCAAATTCACATTTAACAAGCATTTCTTCCACTTTCATTTTTCTTCCCCCTCCCGCTTATCATTTCGTCATTAATTCCAACCAGTATTTATAAAAATTCCGTTGACTTGCTTCTGTAAATTTATCATCGTAAGCAACACCTGGTCCGATAAAATCAACAGGTTCGCGATGAAGACCCATTGTATAATTGTAAGTTAAATTCTTTAGAAAAGGCATC
>NZ_JBFUIB010000964.1:0-929 GCF_056402095.1 Peribacillus sp. P4_C12 | reverse complement strand
TTACTCCTTCCAGCCATTCTGCAGCCGGCTCATCATAATCAAGATCACAGTCCATCCGCGGAAATAGCCGGGTCCCACCAAGTTCTTCCAAGCGCTTATCGAATTGTTTTCCCGTTTCACAGAAAAACTCATATGAGCTGTCCCCAAGCGCCAATACGGAGAAGCGGAGATCTCTAAGGCTTGGTGCCCTTCTGCCATGAAGAAACTCATGGAAGGACAACGTATTATCCGGTGGATCCCCTTCTCCATGCGTACTAACTGCAATAAGAAGATTCTGGACTTTTTTCAAATTGTTCACTTTAAAGTCACTCATGGATGAAGTGGTTACCTGAAAGCCATTATCCTCAAGCTTTCTTGCTGCATTCTCTGCCAACCCTTGAGCATTTCCCGTCTGTGAACCATAAAGGATGGTAACCTCTTTTGATATTGTCTTCCCACTGGGTTGAGCTACCGATACGTCAGCTGTTTCTGCGTTGAAAACTGACAAAGACGCGGTCAGATAACCGCTCAGCCAAACCTTTTGTGTTTCTGTCAAGCTAGGCAGTAGATTGTTAAGAAGCTCTGTCTGTTCATGATTAAAAGGACTGTTACTTACCTGAAGTTGCACGTTTTCCACCTCACAAAGGAATATAAACTTATCTTAGTTGATTCTTATACGAGTTGTTTTAGACATTTTTTAGAACTATGAAATTAACTCGTTTACTCCTATAGACGAAGTCGGTTTTAACTGTAAAAAAATTTAGAAAGTTCAGTTCATATAGGGATAGGGAGGGAACACTTTTTCATAGCTCGCTATTAATAAAAAATAGCAGAATAAAGGGCGATTGCCTTCCCCATCCTAGATTCTTCCTAAAATAAGTTTCTCATTAACTTTACCGAAAGGCACATCATTAGTAAAATATATATAATTAATTGCAACTATTAAGAAT
>NZ_JBFUIB010000963.1:0-930 GCF_056402095.1 Peribacillus sp. P4_C12 | reverse complement strand
CTATTAATAAATGGATTTTATTATGATGAGTAACAGCGAGTAAAAAGATTGAGTTCAAGTAAGGTCATATTAACAAAGGTTGCATAATTGTAATCATAATCCATATTTGTTGACAGAGAATGATATCCATGATAAATTATCTTTAAATGAAGATATATTAATTCGAGATAATTGACTGAAGATAAAACTCTAAACACAATATCACTTGAATAGACAATCGACCTTAAAGGAAAAATGTAGTAACCGATTACGAATGAGTGAATCAGCAAAAAGCAGCAGTACCCAATAAGCCAAATTGTCGATTTTAGTAGGAGGAATATAAATGAATTAAAAGGAATCCACCACGTAACAGCCATTACAAGTAGTGCAGAAAAGAATTACGAATTTTTCACTTATATATTAGGAATGCGTTTAGTTAAAAAAACGGTTAACCAAGATGATATTCAAACATATCACCTATTTTTTGCAGATGATGTTGGTGGTCCAGGTACAGATATGACTTTCTTCGACTTCCCTGGTATTYCAAAAGGAGTACATGGCACTAATGAAATTTCAAAAACATCTTTCCGTGTACCAAATGATGAAGCATTAGAATATTGGGTTAAACGTTTTGATCGCCTAGAGGTTAAAAATACCGGAATTCAAGAACAATTTGGTAAAAAAATCATTTCATTTGTTGATTTTGATGACCAGCAATATCAATTGATTTCAGATGAAAACAATGCAGGCGTTGCTGCGGGTATACCATGGCAAAAAGGACCTATTCCTTTAGAATATGCTATTACAGGATTAGGCCCCATTTTTATACGGATTGCCAACTTTGATTATTTTAAAGAAATGTTGGAAAAAGTTTTATTATTTAAAGAAATAGGGAATGAAGGATCATTTCATTTATTTGAAGTTGGAGAAGGTGGGAATGGTGCTCAAGTA
>NZ_JBFUIB010000962.1:0-935 GCF_056402095.1 Peribacillus sp. P4_C12 | reverse complement strand
ATCCAGGGAGACTACAATCAGGAAACGGTTTATGGCGATTCCCCCTTTGATATGGCTAAAGGTTTTGCGGACCAAGGAGCGGGGTTGTTAAAACCGAAACAAGGAAAGGTTCTTTTCGAAGAGGGTTCGATTGGAGGAAAAGCAGCCCAATCAATCGTGAAAATGGGTATCTCCCATGTCCCCGAGGGCCGTCGAGTCTTTGCCAACATGACGGTTGCCGAAAACTTGGAGCTTGGAGCCTATTTACGAAAAGACAAAGAAGGCATCAAAAAAGATATGGAGAAAGTCTATGAACTATTTCCGAGGTTACTAGAAAGGATCAAACAACAGGCTGGCACACTATCAGGTGGTGAACAGCAGATGCTTGCAATGGGGCGAGCTTTAATGGCGAAACCACGTTTATTACTGCTCGATGAACCTTCCATGGGACTTGCTCCGTTGCTGGTGAAACAAATCTTCAACATCATACAAGAGATCAGTGAGGCAGGCACAACGATTCTTTTAGTTGAGCAAAACGCCAACCTTGCTCTATCCATTGCAGATCGGGCCTACGTCGTTGAAACAGGACGGATTGTCCTTTCTGGAAACGCCGATGAACTCACTTCGAGTGAAGAAATTAAAATGGCCTATTTAGGAGGACATTAAACCGCCGTTTGGCGGTTTTTTGTTGTGGAGAGAAAGAATAGTGTTTCTGATTATGATCATCATGTTAGCAAGATAGCACCATTCCAGATATGAAATAGAATAGAATTATATACAGCATTTTATACATTTAAGAGAATCTAGTTCAATTATAAACTAGGAACAAAGACTAAAATATAGTAAAGAAATGGGTTTAATTCCCTATCGTTATACTTGTTTTTTGGAAAAAATGTATTAAATAGGATGAAAATAATGGAAAGTAGAATAAAATTTTTTTAGTATTAATTTAGAAC
>NZ_JBFUIB010000961.1:0-936 GCF_056402095.1 Peribacillus sp. P4_C12 | reverse complement strand
CTCTGTACCACCTTCGGCAGTAARGACTTTGTTTTGTTTCGCAAACTCATCCAATGATACCTAGCCTTATATGAAGTTCGTGTTCCTCAGACCGGAGGTTTGCCGCTTGCTTCCTTCAGATTCCACGTCACCGTGGACACCCTTGCATTAAGCTAACCACTACAACTGCCTTCATGGTTCGGGACTTTCACCCTATAGATTGCACCCATGCCGGGCGCACGAAAAAGCTGCCTTAAGACAGCCCCAATCTTCAGCTAACGCACCCGTTAGTTTTACAAAAAAAATATAGAAAGCTAGTTTACCTTTATCATGCATATTCAAATTTGGAAGGACCTTTCTCTGTTTCAAAAAAACCGTAAATTAGGCTATCTAGGAACGTTTAACTTTGTCGCTATTTTTGTTCTGATTATTAATCAAGGCTGAACCATAAATGATTCAGCCATTGTTTTATTTTTCTTATTGTCCGTTTTCATCTGGTTGTGAATCGTCTTCAGTACCTTCTGTTTCAGTTCCATCATCAGTTTGATTATCTTCCGTTTCTGTATCTTCTGTCTCTGTACCCGCACTACTGCAACCTTCGACAACACCAACCAACATGAAAGACGCCATCAATACCATAAGCCATTTTTTAAGGTTTTTCATCCTTTTCTGCCTCCATGATTGTTCAAATTTAGTTACAAGACTATCATACAGGCATTTCAGAAAATCAGAATCTTATTTACCATTTTTTAACAAAAATTCGCAATTTCTTTAAAGTTCCTTAACATTTCTACTATTTGGAAATTCATTTATTGTTATTTTCCCATTTTTTCAAACAGAAAATGGTTGCCTGTATCAATGAGGCATATTCAAGGACGACAGTTGACCTGATTAAATTCTGAGACAAGAGTCATCTAGATGACTTGTTCCCACTTTTTTAGAATAAGCACTTATTGT
>NZ_JBFUIB010000960.1:0-936 GCF_056402095.1 Peribacillus sp. P4_C12 | reverse complement strand
GCATTAACCCTTCTTGAATCAATGCCCCATTTGTTTAAGATTCGAAGTTTCATAATCTATTACTATAATTGTTCTACACATAATAAAAGCCACTATAGTACTTAGCTCTATTTCTTTGAATTATGATTACTCTTTTAAAATTCTTATTTAAGGTTTTATAAAAAAGGCATTATTTTTCAGAGAAGTATAGACTCCTCATTTTAAATTTCTTCGTACATATGTTTACGGATAAAGAGTGAGTAAATTGTTGCAACAATAGCTAATCCAATTGTTACAAGTGAGGTATAGTTAATGGCATCCAGTAAAGCTTGTTTGCCTGCTATTGCAGCATCCATTGTATGACTTAGTTCTGTCGTACGATCTGCAGCATACGTTGTCATTAATGTAACAAAAATAACTGTACCGATTGCACCTGCTACTTGTATACCGTACTGTATACTGATATTATTCAAGTTTTCTGCGTCTTAAATACAATAAATTCAACAAAATAATGCCTTAGAGAATTAGAGTTCCTCACCACTTGGCCGGATTACACAAACAAAAATAATAGATAATATTCGGAAAGCAATTTAGAGTTATTACAAGGTTTTTTTCTTAACCAACTCTTCTTAAAAAACAATGGATTTCGAGATGCGGAGTCCATTATGTTTTTGCTAGTCTACTTTGCCCGGCTGTTAATCCGGCCTCTGAAGTGGGATATTCCTTTAATATCAATGTGCGAAAATGAAGTTTAGCTTCCACATACAAATATTCGTTACGATTTTCTGTTGTCTTGACAAATTCCGAAGGTCTAAAGGTGAATTTCTCTAATTTCATGAGGTTCAAAATCCTCTATAAAGCACACCAACTGGTAAGCATCGCACGCACCCGTACGCCCTCCCCTGACTACTGATATCATAGAATCTATTAAAAAAAGGTCAACCAGTAATTTTACTG
>NZ_JBFUIB010000959.1:0-937 GCF_056402095.1 Peribacillus sp. P4_C12 | reverse complement strand
GCGTTATTAATAAGGATATCAATACCCCCAAATTCTACTGCAGTTTGCTCAACTAAGGTTTTAATATCTACAGGTTTTGTTATATCCGTTACCATATAAGCCACTTTGCCTGCCCCAAGCTGTGATAATTCTCTTTGCACAGCCGCAAGTTTTTTTTCATCACGGCTGGCAAGCATGACATTGGCTCCTTCTTTAACTAGTTCTGCCGCTATTGCCTTCCCCAATCCTTGGCTTGAAGCCAAAATCAAAGCATTTTTCTTTTGCAAATGTAAGTCCATTCCAAATCCCCCATTTTCATTAAAACATACTTTCATTATATCGTTTCATTCGAAAAGTGAAAAATCTGAATAATCATTTTTCGTGTGTTTTTTTGAAGTTCTCTTAAAACACACAAAAAATTGCCGGTTGGGAAGCCCAACCGGCGTCAAAGGGGGAAATGAGAATGTCAGCTGCTCTAATCGAGCTAAACAACTGTGCTTGCTTTTATATACCCACATGGTGTTTCATTAAACATTTTTTTTAAAAAAAGTAATATAAAATTTTACAGCACTTCATCCGAGGATTTCTCTGTGGATGAAGTGCTGACTTTTTTGATTATATATTTACTGCTTTAAGTACAGCTTCTTTCACTTTATCATTTGTATCCATCACTAAAACATCCTGAGACAGTTTTTTCATCTCATCAAGCGAAAGTTGGCTAATCAAGGAGCGTGCTTTTAGAATCGAAGTGGCACTCATGGAAAATTCGTCGAGACCCATTCCGATTAAAATTGGAATAGCTACTTCATCTCCTGCCATCTCGCCACACATTCCAGCCCATTTTCCTTCTTTATGAGCTGCATCAATGACCATTTTAACCAGGCGTAGAATCGCTGGATTATATGGCTGATATAAATAAGAAACTCTCTCATTCATTCTATCAGCAGCCATTGTATAC
>NZ_JBFUIB010000958.1:0-938 GCF_056402095.1 Peribacillus sp. P4_C12 | reverse complement strand
GAGTAGGTGCATGATGATTCATACACCTTCCTCGGACTCGTACAGATTACCGCATAATTCCTTATTTGGATAAARTATAAGCTAACTAAACTTTCGATATTGTGTAGTTGCAAAAATACGTATCCTATTAAAATAGAAGTGTCCCCCCATAGATAATTCCATTGGGGGGACACTTCTATTTTATTAATCTATTACGCGGGTTTAACTATCGGACGTACAAAGCGAATTACTGCAAGCGATGCGACAATAGCTAATCCACCTGCAAGCAAGAAAGCTACTGTGTATGTGCCTGATGTATCAACAATGTATCCTGTTAAAGTTGGTCCGATAATTCCTGCTGTATTTGCTAAGAAATGCATAAAACCACCAACTGATCCAACGTTATCTGGGTCTACGACATCATTAATAATCGCCCAGTATATTGCACCTGTTAAATATAGGAAGAACACAGAAAGTGCAACTAGAGTTACTGCACTTAATGTTGTCGATACAAGGCCGGCAAATCCGATACAAACAGCCGATAAGAACAAACAAGTAACTAGCACGAGCTTACGTGAGAATAAAACGCCTTTTTGTGCGAATTTTTTAAAGAAGAAATCCGACACGAAACCTCCCAAAGCAAGACCAATAAACCCAAAGATCCACGGAATCACTGTGATGATACTCATATTTTCTACGCTTAGTCCGCGTGCATTTACCAAATAGCTTGGGAACCATGTTAAGAAAAAGAACAAGATATAGTTGTACGAAAAAAATGCAAGTGCTGTAAATAATACAGTTTTTTGTTTTAAATAGAAGGTGAATTTCAATTTCCCTTCCGATGCTGCTGCTACATATTCTTTTCCCATATTTTCCTGTTCAGTTGACTCTTCTGGTTTTTCTTTAGCAAATTTCCACCAGCAAACAGCCCATATAAGTCCAATTACCATGATAGCAAT
>NZ_JBFUIB010000957.1:0-939 GCF_056402095.1 Peribacillus sp. P4_C12 | reverse complement strand
GAATAACGAACTGACGGATTTCGATTCCATTCCAGGTGGAATGAATGAAGTACAGCCAAATAAACGTCCTGTCAGCTGTAAAAGCCCGACCATCATCTTTAAAGACGGTGAGCCTATATTGACGCTAGGTTCTCCAGGAGGACCGACCATCATCAGTTCAGTCGTACAAACGATCATCAATGTACTTGATTTAAAAATGGACTTAAAAGCAGCCATTGAAGAACCTAGAATTTTCACTCCTATGGGCCCTCATATTGAATGGGAATCAGGTATTGATATGATTAGCAAAGGCCACTTAGAAGCAATGGGCTTTGCATTTAATGAAGTGCCCCATTCTATAGGGAATGTTCAGGCAATACAAATCAACCCGGCTGACGGGTCGAGCTATGGTGCTGCAGATTCAAGCCGCGAGGGCTGTGCGATAGGTCTAAATGAGTCAGATTACAAAGCTTAATCACAGTACAGAAATGTAGCCATAATGAAATTTGGATGTTTTTCTCTTTAATACTTCAAATCCAAATTCCTCAAAGCGGGAGCTGCGAAAATGATCCTTCAACACGACTCTCTTTCGCGCAACCCGCTTGGCTTCTTTCATTATTTCCATTGTTAAGTCATGACCTTCCGCAAAATGAGCCAATCCCCTAATCCCATTTGATTCTTGGATTGTTTCCTCAAACATTGGATCGAAATATACCACATCGAAATGATTATCCGGTAATGTTTTCAATAACTCGTAATGATCAGTATGAATGACCTTAATTCTTCTCATCGCTTGAATCATCTTTTCATCTGCATTTTCCCATGTTTTCAAACCATGGTCTACGAGCAAGGCTAAGTATTGATTTTCTTCCAAAGCACTAACCTGTCCATTTTCTCCAGCAGCAAAACTTGAGACAATCGCATCTGAGCCCAAGCCCATTGTACAATCAAGCACAGTAC
>NZ_JBFUIB010000956.1:0-941 GCF_056402095.1 Peribacillus sp. P4_C12 | reverse complement strand
GTGAGGCACCGGTTGAGTCAGGCTAATATAGAGATTCAAGAAATGAGAATCGATCATATTGGTTCTAATTCACTGTATGGATCTTCTATTTCAGAGCCGTTGTATGACCGAGAAAGGCTATCCGAGGTACGATTAAGAGTGGCTGCCAGGACGGCTGATAAAGGAGCTGCTGATGTGATCGGCCAAGAGGTGGAAGCACTCTATACTAATGGGCCTGCTGGAGGCGGTGGTGTTCGGGTTAATGTCCAAGAGGTTGTATCAATTGCATCCATTCTTATTCCTAGCGAAGAGATTACAATCGAAGTAACGTACGAGGAGGTCGGCAAGATTGAAACTCAAGCAAGTCACTCACTCTAGGTCAGGGGATAAAGGAAATATTTCAAATGTTTCCGTCATCGTCTATCGTATGGAAGATTATGAAAAAGTAAAAAAACAGGTAACAGCAGAAAAGGTTAAGGATTACTTTCACGAAATAGTGAAGGGTGATGTGGTTAGGTATGAACTGCCGAAAATTGGCGCATTGAACTTTGTCATGCAAAACGCATTAGGAGGGGGCGTCACAAAATCACTTACTTTGGATCGACATGGAAAAAGCTTGAGCTCGGCTTTAATGGATATGGAAATCGATATGGAAGCTGATGTGGATGATTCAAATTATTAATTTTCTTACGAAGGCGAGCCAATTATTCAGTGGCTCGTTTTTTGTATTCCGAAATTTTGGGACGATAAAAGTCTATATAGTAATTCTATGAAGATGGTGATGAAAGTGTAAARCTCTACTGTTCAAGTGGGATATCAAAACCAACTGCAATAATGAAAATGTTCTTTCTAATCCGACCTAAGATAAATAAGCTCTACACATTGTTATACGTCACTTGTGGCTTATACAAACCGATTGTGAGGTTAAGATTATTGGGAAATGTAATAACTAGTGAATATAC
>NZ_JBFUIB010000955.1:0-941 GCF_056402095.1 Peribacillus sp. P4_C12 | reverse complement strand
AGCCTGTTCAAGGAATAAGGCTACCTGTCTAGGAGATGCGACACCGATGGTATCTCCTAATGATAGCTCGTTGATTCCGTATTCAAATAGCTGATCACAAACCTTGAAAACCTGTTCGATTGAAACCTCGCCTTCATAAGGACACCCGAATACGGTTGAAACATAGCCTCGAACTGATTTCCTGCTTCTTACTGCTGAATCGATGACTTCCTTTAATACAGGAAATGTATCTGAAATCGTTTTATTTATATTCTTTAGATTATGGGTCTCACTTGATGACATGAAAACTGAAATTTCATCAATATCCGCTTCTAGGGCCGACTCCAATCCTCTTTGATTCGGAACAAGAGCCGCATAGGTGATATCTGGATTCCTTTTGATACCCTTGGCTACCTCCACAGCATCACTCAATTGAGGAATCCATTTTGGATGTACAAAAGAAGTGGCTTCAATATAGGAAAGACCAGTATCAGAAAGCTGATTGATCCAGTCTATTTTTCTTTGCGTCGGTATAATGACCTTTTCATTTTGAAGCCCATCACGCGGACCCACTTCTTTAATGGTTACTTTTTCAGGCCAATTCATTTTATCCCTCCGTCTCTTTATTCAATGACGGCCAAAACGTCGCCCTCATTTACGAAATCCCCTTCATTTACTTTAAGTTCCTTAACAGTACCCGCTTCCTCAGCAGCAATGGGGATTTCCATTTTCATGGATTCTAGGATTATGATATCCTGTCCATCGGTAACACTTTGACCTTCACCCGCTACGATTTTCCATACGCTTCCTGCCATACTTGCTTTTAATTCTGCCATATCATATTCCTCCAAATAATTTTAGTTTTTAGAAACGAATCGGTTTTCCCTCCCGGTCCCCGACAAACAGTTTATACAGTAATTTTTTTAATATATTTATCAATAAAGTCCGTTGTTGTATCGCCT
>NZ_JBFUIB010000954.1:0-942 GCF_056402095.1 Peribacillus sp. P4_C12 | reverse complement strand
GTTCTATCCCTAACACTTCCCTTTGAGCTTTTCTAATCCTAGATAATAAGTTTATGTAATCAACCTTTTCTAAATCATTTAATTCGTCAAAGCACTTAATATGGCGTTTTGATGCTAAAATTACTAAACCTTTAATGGGATATGCAACGTCTTGGTGAGCATGAAAATATTCAGTTTCGACTATTACACCACCATCCGGTTCTATTTCCCCACTTGTTAAAGCACAACTTAAACATTCGACTTCAACTGTTTTTCCATTAGACAAAGTAATTTCCCTCATAATTCCCTCCAAAAACAAAATAATATCTCTTTTTAAATGATAAAAAATATACAATCCTTGTTGAACTATCCACCCTAATAATTCAACAAGCAAAAATCAACAACTTCTTTAAACAGAGCAAATTATAAAGATTTAATCCAATAAACCATCTCCATAATTTGTTCCATCAGTATCCAAAATGACTACCTTTGATTTTATACGAGTAAGTGCTACAGCTATATACGGATTTGGCTCAGGGTTTTTATTATAAGATGTCCGAATGCGGATGATAGTCTCATCATAATTTTCTTTCACTTCCAGAACCTCAATCGTATTTCCCTTTTTTTCACCGCCCATTGATATTAATAAAAAGTCCTCCCCTTCACCACCTTTAAACTTTTTGTAACCAACAATGGAAGTATCTTTTTCAATTTTTCCAATATACTGTTTAGTTTCAACATCCATCAGTCTTTCTTTATCCACTACTAGATAGTCCACTTGATTGATGAATCCGATGAATATATGAACAGCGATGATTAGCGGAACCCCAATAAAGAGTATTTTCTTACCTATAGCAAATCTCTTTAAGAAAAAGTATAGAATCGCCAGTGTCAATACACCAAGGCTCAATACACCATACGGCATCCCCTCGAACCCGCCAATCCTAAAGGAAGCCACTAAAA
>NZ_JBFUIB010000953.1:0-950 GCF_056402095.1 Peribacillus sp. P4_C12 | reverse complement strand
CCCCGTAATGATCGCCACTTTATCTTTAACCATATTACATTCCTCCAAAAAAAATGTAACGGTCTAAATCTGTCAAAAAGTTTAGTTTGATATATAGGGAATATTCATATGAAAGCAAATTTAAAATATCAAGGGAAGGTAATAAAAATATGGGGGGATGGTTATTGATTTAGAGTCTATCATAATTTTTAAAATAACAAAAGATTTTTATTTACTCTTAGGGTTGGCATGGATATTGCATGTATATAAGTTGAGTAAAATGTAGGAAATATCATGGATAAGAAAGGAGAAACGAAATGATCAAAAATATAGCAATTATCGGTTCAGGTGTAATGGGGAGTGGAATCGCTCAGTCATTCGCAGTTAGCGGGTATTTCGTCACTATCAACGATATTAAAGAAGAGTTTCTATCGAAAGCCCTAGATCGAATATCTGAGAATCTATCCCTGCTCATTGAAGAAGGTGCTATGACTGAACAGGAAATGCAGGGTGCTTTATCTAATATTACATATAAGGTTGACTTGAAGGAGGCCGTTAGGGATGCTGACTTTATAATTGAGGCTATTCCGGAAGTCATTGAATTGAAGTTGGACCTGTATCAACAATTGGAGCAAATAGTGAAAGAGGATGCGATTATTGCTTCAAATACATCGACCTTCCCGATTTCTCGATTGATGGAGACTGCTTCGTTTGCAGACCGGATGATAATCGCGCATTTTTTTAATCCTGGGCATCTGGTTCCTTTAGTTGAAATTGTTCAGCATAATGAAACAAAGCCGGAAGTCGTCGAGGCTACACTTGATTTAATTCGAAAAATAGACAAGTCTCCGATTCTTTTAAAAAAAGAAATAGCAGGATTCATTGCCAATCGTCTGCAAACTGCCTTGATGCGGGAAGCCTTTTATCTCTTAAAAGAGGGCGTAGCCACTGCTGAGGATATTGATACAGCC
>NZ_JBFUIB010000952.1:0-954 GCF_056402095.1 Peribacillus sp. P4_C12 | reverse complement strand
CTACCCAATTTAGGTAGTTATTTTTTTAAGTAGAAGGGATTACAAAATATCAAACGAAGAATTGATGGTTTTCTTCTTTTGTAAAAACTCGATATGCGTAAACACTTGTGTTGATGTAATACTTTCATGGTCTAAAAGCTCCTGAAGAGTCCGTAAATCGATGTTAAAATGGTTTTCCTCACACACAAAAGGGGGCGTAGGCGTATGTCGTAAAATGAGGCAGGGAAAAACGCGAAGTAAGCAACCATGCTTTTTCACTTTAAAGCCACGGGTGTCCAATTACTATCCATCTTTATAGAAGACTTCCTTATCGTGGATTTGATACGAATCCTTGGAAGGGAGAAGCGGATGAAACGGCAGCAAGGTCTTTTTTTCCATAAACTCATATCGTTTAATTTAGTAGATGTGTTCCGACGTAAGAGACATGATTTCTGAACGTCCGATTCCTGTTGTCGCAAGTATTTAAATATCATTTCATTCGGTTTGGCTAATCGTGATGTATGTTGTTTTAAGAAGCGGAAAAACACTATTTTAAATTAAATCCTAGACATATACCGGTAGTTTTTATGATCCATTTTCAATCTCATAATTTCCGAGTCAAGTTAATTAGTTTTGTTTTTGATCTAATTTGATGCTGTATGAAACGCTCAAGGTTTGTTTTCGTGTACCATGTAAGCACTTTTAAAAACGCTATAAACAGATTCAAATTGCTTAGCGTAACTATGATAGTAAGAGTCGAGTGATTTTTTTAAAATTGAATGTAGAGAATGAATTTAACTATTGCTTCTGTAGCTACAAACAAACCACTTTAGTCAAAGTTGCATATACGATAATAAATTATTCGTTCAATAACTTCTAATAATCATTCACATGAAAAGCATTCATAATTCTAAGGATCTAAGAGGTAGCTTTTCATGTGAATGATTATTAGAAGTTATTGAACGAATAATTTAT
>NZ_JBFUIB010000951.1:0-956 GCF_056402095.1 Peribacillus sp. P4_C12 | reverse complement strand
GCAGAAATGTTTCTAGGTGAAGGTGCAAAAGTAGCTATCTGCGGAAGAAGCAAAGATCGTATGGAAAATGCCCAAAGTCACTTGCTGTCATTTGGGGACAAAGAAGATATTTTTGCATCAACTTGTGATGTTACCTCTAAATCGGATGTGGATTCATTTATTAATGGCACTGCAGAAAAGTTTGGCGGGATCGATATATTGGTGAATGCAGCTGGACAAAGCGTGATGGGTTACTTTTTTGATATTACAGATGAACAGTGGCATGAACAAATTCAATTAAAGTTTTTTGCTATCATATATGCCGTTCGTGCTGCGCATCCACATCTAGTTAAAAGGGGTGGCGGGCGGATTATCAATATTAATGCAACGCTTGCAAAAGAACCTGAGCGTCACATGGTAGCGACGGCAGCAGCACGGGCGGGTCTTTTAAATTTAAGCAAGACACTATCTCAGGAACTAGCCTTTGACAATATTTTGGTGAACTCAGTTAGTCTCGGATTGATACGGACTGATCAATGGGAGCGCAGAAGATTGAAAAACGCACCTGATATGGATCCGGAGGAATATTATGGCGATCTTGCGAAAAAACGGAATATTCCACTTGGCCGTGTAGGTGAGGCGGAAGAAGTCGCTAGTGTTATTGTATTTCTTGCTTCAGATAAAGCTAGTTATGTAGCTRGATCGACGATTGAAACTGCAGGAGCAATCGGTAAAGCGCTTTAATAATATTACTTAAAAAAGGTAGGATAACAATATGAAAAAACAAGAAGAAATAGAGTTTACGACCGCCGATTCCATCGTAAAAGAGCTAGTGCAAGCTGGCGTAGAAGCTGCTTTCGGGATTGTCAGTATTCATAATATGCCTATCTATGATGCGATTCTTAGAGAAGGAAGCATTAAACTCATCTGTTCACGTGGAGAGAGCGGTGCAGTCAATATGGCCGATGGTTATGCAC
>NZ_JBFUIB010000950.1:0-960 GCF_056402095.1 Peribacillus sp. P4_C12 | reverse complement strand
CCATTAAGCAAACCACCCATTAGCAGGTTCCACATCATCCAACCTGTCGTTGTGAACCAGAAAACGGTATCTTCGGAAGTCATACTTTGATGCAATCGTGTGGATTTAAAATGCTCCAATAAAATGCCCCCATGCCCCTGTACAATCGGTTTTGGCATTCCGGTTGTACCTGATGAATRGAGGATCCAAAGCGGGTGATCGAATGGAACACTTTCAAAAGATAGTTCCGCTGTTTCGTTTAAAAGGGTTGACCATGGAATTATTTCCTTCAGATTTACCTCAAAGTTCGTTTTATCTATGTACGGAATCAGCACTGTATGCTTGATAGTGGCTATTTCCTTTTGCAGCTGCGAAACAACTGAGGTTTTATCATACACGTTCCCATTATACTGATACCCGTCAATTGCAAGTAAAACAACCGGTTCAATTTGCTTAAAGCGGTCAATGACACTTCTTGCCCCGAAGTCGGGTGAACAACTCGACCAGATGGCGCCTATACTTGCTGTTGCCAAGAACGCTATGACGGTTTCAGGGATATTTGGCATATAGGCCACAACACGGTCACCCGATTTCACACCAAGTTTTCTTAATGAATGAGCGACAGAGGCAACTTTTTCTTTCAGCTCTTTCCAGCTTACCTCTTGCTTCTTGATAAGCTCGGAACGGAAAAAAATCGCCGTTTTATCTTCTTGATCATTCGATAATGCATTCTCTGCATAATTGAGTCTCGATCCTTCAAACCACTTTGCACTCAGCATCGAATTATCTGCTAAAACCTTGTCATATTTTCTTTCAGCTTTTACTTCACAAAAATCCCATATTGACGCCCAAAAGTTCTCTAGCTCAAAAACCGACCATTTCCATAGCTCATGATAATTATGAAACGCCAAACCTTTCTTTTCCTTTAACCAATTCACGTATTGAGTCAATACTGTTTGATCGATTTGTTCTTTACTCGGT
>NZ_JBFUIB010000949.1:0-966 GCF_056402095.1 Peribacillus sp. P4_C12 | reverse complement strand
GTATTATTTATATCGATATTTAAGCTACTGAATTTTTTAGAACGGGTTGAGATGATTTCATCTGTACCGCCTTCTGTTTTACGTAAAAYCTCTTTAATTTCTTCTATAGAAAGMGGTTGTGAATATAAATTACGTTCATTGTAGGAAATTTCGTTTTTCTTAAGCCAAGCTTTTGCTTTACGACAGGCTAAACTRCTTGGAGTAGTATAAATTGTTACCATTTAAAATCGACTCCTTCAWAGTGTTAAAGTTTATGGAATGAATTATTTTTRTATTTGTTATACTCWTACTTTAACGTTTYTTTGTGTCAGCAMKATGTCAAGAAAATAAACTTAAAAGTTATTTTAATTCCTGTACATGAACAACAGTATGTGTTYGAACCGTTTTATCGAGGTGAARACAAAAAGCTGAAGATACGTGGTTTAGGTTTAGGACTGYCATTCAGCAAGATGCTTGCCAAAGTGTAAAAAAAGGGAGATCTTGTGCTGAAAGAAAGTAATGAACAAGGGACGACGTTTACAATTATTGTAGAGAAATAAAATTAGAGATAGAAAAAAGGGTTGTCCGCTTTAATGGACAACCCTCTTATTATGCAACTGAATGTAGGATGGTTGATTAAGCCAATTGGCTGATTGCACGCCATAATTGAATATGACGTACTTTTCTAGGAAGGAAGCGCCCCATTTCTTCTTCGTTATAACCGGCATGCAAGTTCTTATGGTCGAAAATGATTGGTCGGCGAAGTAAATCCGGGTTATCTTGAATAAGCTTACAAAGATCATTAAGTGGTGTATTATTTATATCGATATTTAAGCTACTGAATTTTTTAGAACGGGTTGAGATGATTTCATCTGTACCGCCTTCTGTTTTACGTAAAATCTCTTTAATTTCTTCTATAGAAAGAGGTTGTGAATATAAATTACGTTCATTGTAGGAAATTTCGTTTTTCTTAAGCCAAGCTTGCTT
>NZ_JBFUIB010000948.1:0-966 GCF_056402095.1 Peribacillus sp. P4_C12 | reverse complement strand
TTACTCACCCGTCCGCCGCTAATCTCAGGGAGCAAGCTCCCATCGATTCGCTCGACTTGCATGTATTAGGCACGCCGCCAGCGTTCGTCCTGAGCCAGGATCAAACTCTCCGAAGAAATGTTTGACTTGCTCATTTTGCTTTTTGATAGTGTGTGCTCACTTTTAAAAATTAACGTTGGCGCTTTGTTTTGTTCAGTTTTCAAAGAGCAATTTCATCGTCGTTCTTTCGAACAACTTGTTTATTCATCATAACACGCTATTGATTAGTTGTCAACTTCTGCGAAGTTTTTAACTTATTTTAAATCGCTGTGTTTTTCAGCGACCATTTCATCTTAACATTTTCATAATAAGAAGTCAATAGTTATTATTTCTTTTAGTAATCTACCAAAAGTGGATGAAGTTTTTTGTTTGTCGTACTTGGTGCTTATTTATATTAATCCTTTCCTACCTTAAAGTCAACATATTATATATAAAAAAATTCATTTTTATTTTAAGCTCCATTAAGAATGCGCCTTATTAAGAAGAAACAATACCTATATTAGGTTCGTAAAAGTGTTGATCTATCGTGTTAAGTTAAAATTTCCAGAAAAAAGATCAATAAAAAGTCTTCTTATTATGTTTCATTTGACAGCTACTGAGTAAGCTAGTCGTGCTCTTATGATACCCACTTGTATTCTGACCTTATAAAAGTCTTTATTTTTTTGCTAGGTACTCTTTCCCATTTTATAAACACAAAAAAAGACCAGCCAAGGATGGCTGATCTTTTTGAATGGCTTGGCGGCGTCCTACTCTCACAGGGGGAAACCCCCAACTACCATCGGCGCTGAAGAGCTTAACTGCCGTGTTCGGAATGGGAACGGGTGTGACCTCTTCGCTATCGCCACCAAACAATAAAGGAACGTTGTTCCTTCAAAACTAGATAATAAGAAGGTATTTCATTTTTTAAAGCGTGGTTAAGTCCTCGAT
>NZ_JBFUIB010000947.1:0-966 GCF_056402095.1 Peribacillus sp. P4_C12 | reverse complement strand
AACTAAGGCAATTGGATATAGTTATGGCTTCCAAGTAACTTCTTTGGTTATGTTCGTAATCGGATTATTGTTTTGGACCATTGTCCGTCCCGCGAACCAAAGTCAAACAACGATAAAACCTGAAGAACAAGTTATTGTATAAAAATCATTAATAGGTGAATCAAGGAGGGAAATAAACTATGTGTAAAAATGAAAAGGCCGTTTCTGAGATGGACTGTTGTGTATTGTGTCATGAAGAATTAGCTATTATGGAGCGAAATCGTAGTAAGTGCTGGAGTTGTCAGGATAAGATATCCGAGACTTACGCTGATGATCATATTGAAGTGGAGGATTAAGTAAATTAGTTAGTTTCGTAACATGATTTGAACAGTAAAAGGGCCTTCTTTATTACGGAGGTCCTTACTTATTTTTAGGCTAAGTTAAACATAATTGTTGATTTTTCAAACTATGTTGATTGGAGCGGAAGGCACAAGACTCCTGCGGGAGTAGCAGGTCAGGGGAGACACCATAGGGCTCTGCGCCGAGGAAGCTACCCGACTGCCCGCGGAAAGCAAAGTGCCTGGAGCGGTAATCAACAGGCAAGTTTAACAAAGCCTATTTTTAAGATTCTAGTTTGTTGTATATAAACATTATTTACTTAAAGATTAAAAAGTTTAATTTTATTTAATTAATACTTATGACTATAATCGATATCATAATAAAAAAATTCTAATAATTAAGTTAATAATGCAGGGAGTGAAAATATTGGTTGGGCAAGGAAAGTTAAACACAACATTTTATGAAGCGATTCAAGATATTCAAGATGGTGCAACCATCATTGTTGGTGGGTTTGGTCTGTCGGGAATTCCTGAGAACCTAATTCTAGCATTGCGTGAAAAGGGAACAAAAGACCTAACGATTGTCAGTAACAATTGTGGGGTGGATGATTGGGGACTGGGTTTACTGCTTGCCAATAAACAGATTAAG
>NZ_JBFUIB010000946.1:0-974 GCF_056402095.1 Peribacillus sp. P4_C12 | reverse complement strand
CTACCTAGTATTGAACCTGTTAAAACAGGGTCGAATTTATTACCAATTAGTTGCCAAACTTGTTTTCCTTGTTTATGAGCGTATTGAACGTATTTTGTATCGACAGAAACGGAAACGAAATTACCGGAATCCTTCAGCGTATAGGAACGAGGAGATACTACATTTAAATTGGGGTTTTTAAGTTGTTGGGTGTAGTTTTCTTTCGATCCATTATGCTTCCAGCCCATGACGATAAGGCTTTGCTTCTTTTTTTGAAGTAGAGATTTCTTTATCCATCCCTTTTTACCATCAAGCAGTTGAACCTGGTAGTAATAATCGGGAATCTTCAATTTTTGACCAACTTTAAGGGTAACTGTTCGTAAGTTATTTAATTTCGTCAAATCACTTGTGGTTACCTCATATTTAGTAGAAATCTTCCACAATGTATCTCCTGATACAACCTTATGGATCTTATATTTTTGGGGAATCTTCAGGTTTTGGCCAACATTAATTTCGGAAGAGGTTAATTTGTTTTCTTTCTGTAACTCACTTACTGAAACTCCATATTGATTTGCTACTTTCCATAATGTGTTTCCAGTCTTTACTTTATGTATAATAGGCTTCGTAGAATCTCCAACGACAGAAGAAATGATGGGAAACTCCTCGCCTTTTTTTAAGGTCATTAGTATAGTGGAACCTAGTTTAGGAGAACTATAAACCTTTGAAGTGCCCGCTTTAACAGAACCTATGTAAAGTGTATTACTTGATGCTTTACCACTGGTTGGAAAGAGACAAATACAAAGAAGGCAGAACATAATAAGACATCCAAAGAATTTTTTCACTATTATTTTATTCTCCTTAAATTTTGATAAATTTAACTTTACTAGTTTACTATGGAGAATAGTTATAAAATAGAGGTACTTTGTGGAAAAGTTACCTCCTGAATTTTAAACTCTTTTTATTTACAAGGCATTAACCCTTCTTGAATCAATGCC
>NZ_JBFUIB010000945.1:0-976 GCF_056402095.1 Peribacillus sp. P4_C12 | reverse complement strand
CTACACGATGCTCACACTATTGTCACCTTTACTATTGTTTTTCTATCGTTCAGGTCCTTTACTAGAATATTATCATTTCTAAAAAGTACCTGACAGTATGAATCTTAACCTAGTAATGGATACATTGTGGAAGAAACAAAAAAAGAAACGTGTACTGGAATCCTTCATTTGTAGGATTCCAGTACACGTCCAAGAAATACAACAATCTACTCTATCAGTACATACTGGTAGGGTAGAATTCTGCCGCACTCTAGCTACTTTTTTTATGACTGTTTACTTGATTATCAGGGATATTTTTCGTGACACCAGCACTGGCTTTGTTCACCTTAACGAATGGGAACTACTTTTCCATCTTCAACCGCTCCAACGACAATTGTAGATGCGAATCCTCCATTCTCATCAATTGTTGGGATATCGTAGATTTTCTGTTCAGCAGAAATATTCGTCAGCCCGTCCTGCATATGTTCGCGAATCGCCTTGACGTCATCCACGCTTCCTGCCGATTTCATCGCTTCCACAAAAGCATACATCGCGATGTAATTCAAACCGACTTCGGAGCTTGGATCTTCCTTATAATTTTTTTGATATTTCTCAATAAAAGCTGGCACTGCTTCTTCATCGGAGTTAATCAGAGGTAGGACACCGATTGAGCCTTCCAATGTTTCATATGATCCTGCAATCGGCTTCATTTGATCCAGCTTCGCCTGATCCATAATAATAAAACCGCCTTTAAACCCTAACTCCCGAGCTTGCTTCGCTACTTTTGCCGTCGGCTCAGACGCACCTCCGATAAACAGCACATCAGGATCCTTTTTCAATGCATTCGTAACAATCGTAAAAAAATCTGTTTCTTTAGCAAAATCAATCGAGGAATTATAAACGACTTTACCACCTTGCTTTTTCCAATGAGGGAGAACCGCTTCTGTCCAGTCTTTTCCGTATTGAGAGGAGGTTGGCAAAGCTGCAATCTTTTTGC
>NZ_JBFUIB010000944.1:0-976 GCF_056402095.1 Peribacillus sp. P4_C12 | reverse complement strand
GCTATATACACATCAGTTGGCTGAAAGAGCAAAGGAAGAACTCGGAAATCAAAAAGGGAAAGAGCTTATCACCATGCAAGATCCCAGTAATGTAGACTATTATTTTTCATTCTGGCCAGTTAGTGGTGGTGGCAATTTGCTTGGCTACCTAGCCATTCGCAGGTCTGGTGTAGAAATGGACGAGTTCGACCGTCTGACGGTCGATTTAGCTCGGAATATTTGCTCAATCCAGTTTATAAAGCAAAAGCTCGTCCTGGATGCAAAAGAACAGGCGAAGGACAGCTTCATTAGCAAATTGCTGACAGAAAAAATTGATAATGAAGAAAGCATTATTCAATATGCAAACTTATTTCAATGGGACCTGTTCAGCCGCCATCGGTTGGCTGTTTTGTCCATAGAGCTTGATGGAAGTGAAATGGAAGGAAGCAATCTTCTTGAACAGCAGACGAAAAAAACGCTTGTTTGGGATTCGATAAAATCTCATCTGTCGGAACTCGATCGTACCTTTATATCTGCATCACATGACGAAAAGTTTGTTCTCATTGTTTCAACGGAAAAGGAAGGGGATAAGCCGAAAAAGTTTTGGGCCACGCTTTTTGAAAGTATTCAGCGCTGGGCCGCGAAGGGACCTATCGATTGTAGAGTACTGATGGGGATCGGGAGTGAAACGGAGAATATCCAGGATTATTATGTGAGCTATCAGCAGGCTGTTCAGACATTGAATATAGTAAGCAGTCGGTTCGAGAACACTGGTTTTTCACTTTTTAAAGACCTCGGTTCCTATACCATTCTCCATCACTTGGATCATTCAACTGTCATTGATTTATTTGTGAAGAGCCAACTAGGTCCTCTCATCAAATATTCGGAAGGGAAAAACATCGATCTGTTCAATACTCTCCATGTTTTCCTTCAAAATAACGGGAATGTAAAAGGCACGGCTGAAGAACTTTATATTCATCGGAGTTCCCTCTTATAC
>NZ_JBFUIB010000943.1:0-977 GCF_056402095.1 Peribacillus sp. P4_C12 | reverse complement strand
CGGATAATGGCGATATTCTTTATGTAGGCAGTGAAACACAATTTTTGGATAATTTATTGATTGATGCCCATGAAACGGAAAAACTGAATCGCGCTCTTGATGCCATTATTGAAAATTCCTATGATGGGATTTATATCACCGATCAAAATGGCATTACACTTTACACAAATTCAGCGATTGAACGGATTACTGGCATTCCGAAAGAATATTATATCGGAAAATCGGTGGACCAATTAATCAAACGAGGTATTTTGAATACTTCGGTGACACATAAGGTAGTGAAGCTGCGGCGAACGGTTTCAGTCGTACAGGATAATTTTGCTGGAAAAGAAACATTAATTACAGGAAGTCCCGTTTTTAATGAAGAAGGTGAAATTGAGCAAGTCGTTACGAACATACGTGATTTGTCAGATTTAAATGAACTGATGCATGAATTGACGAAAGTAAATGAATTGAATAATCAATATAAGCAGGAAATTGAAAAACTTCGAAAGATAACAAGTCAGGATGGGGTTGTTTTTGTAAGTGATAAGATGAAAATGATTTATGAGATTGCCGAAAGAATCTCGGATATTGATGCGACAGTACTAATCTTAGGAGAAACGGGCGTTGGAAAAGATGTACTGGCCCGTAATATTTACAACCGGAGCATCCGATCTAAAAAAGGAGATTTCGTAAAGATAAACTGCGGGGCAATTCCGGCGGATTTATTGGAATCCGAACTCTTTGGATATGAAGGCGGCGCGTTTACCGGTGCTAATCAAAAAGGGAAACCAGGGATGTTTGAAGTGGCTGAGAGTGGGATTTTATTTTTGGATGAAGTGGGTGAGCTTCCTCTACAATTGCAGGTAAAGCTACTTAGGGCACTTCAGGAAAGGGAGATTCAAAGAATCGGAGGAACGAAGCCCAAAAAAATTGATGTTCGAATAATCGCAGCCACGAACCGCAACTTATTGGAAATGGTTAAAGTAGGTGAA
>NZ_JBFUIB010000942.1:0-978 GCF_056402095.1 Peribacillus sp. P4_C12 | reverse complement strand
CATAGGCCTCCTTAGCTGAAATCATTCTTCCAGTAAAAATCCATTCGGATGCCTTCCCCATTCCGACAAGTCTAGGCAGGAACCAACCACTGCAAGCCTCCATTGTAATACCTCGCCTTGCAAAAACAAACCCCATTTTCGCATCAGTTGAAGCAATTCTAATATCCATAGGCAAAGTCATAGTTATACCAATACCAACCGCTGCTCCATTAATGGCTGCTATTATAGGTTTCTTCATCTCAAAAATCCTTAATGATAAAACACCACCTGCATCACGGTACTCAACTAAAGGAGTGTGATCCATAAAAGTTTCTGCACCTTTTTCCAAATCCATGCCAGCACAGAAAGCCTTCCCTGCCCCAGTTAAAATAATGGCACGCACGTCATCATTTTCATCCGCTTCATCAAAAGCACGAATCATTTCCTCACACATTTTTTCATTAAAGGCATTCATTCTTTCAGGACGGTTAAGTGTAATAATCATGACATGATCGACAATTTCACTAGTTATTGTGGAATACAACATTGTTCCTCCTTATCTCACAAAATGAAGCCATTTCTGGGTAATTTTAATTTTACATATAATTACATTTTATATGTTTTATTTTCAAATTCCTAGATTTAATTATTATAAATCTATAAAAAATATTTTCTAACAACCTAGTGGCATCTTTCCTGAAAATAAAAAGCTTTTTTAATGTGTATTTTCAAAAAAAGACCAGCCGCAGATTTTGCAACTGGCCTCATTATTTTATTTACCAATATAAATGACAAGCAACGTAGTGCCCAGGTTTTTGTTCTTTCCATTCAGGCACAGCGCTAGAACATATCTCCATCGCTTTCGGACAACGAGTACGGAATACACAGCCGCTCGGCGGATTGATCGGACTTGGTACATCGCCTTTTAGTACGATCCTTTCCCGTTTAATAGTGGGATCTGGTATCGGCACTGCAGAGAGCAAGGCTTGTGTGTATGGG
>NZ_JBFUIB010000941.1:0-978 GCF_056402095.1 Peribacillus sp. P4_C12 | reverse complement strand
ATTCTTTCATTTTAGTTTCCTGCCTAAAACATAGTTGTCTTTGATAAAAAAAGAAAACGCTTTCAATTGATGCTAATTTTTTGTATAGTTGAATTAGGAGGTGCTTTATGGAGGAAGAAAAAAGTTCTCTTTACGATAGACTACCTTTAGATTTATTGACCGGATTCTTTTATGAAATAAATAAGAACATAGAAAAAGGAATCTTATCTAATGCTATGTATCATGAAATTAGATTGATTGAACAATCAGCCTTAAAAAGAGGTATCTCACTTGAATATTCACATGACAAGGCTTATTAATAAAGAATAAAATTTTAGCTCCTAGCATGTATTATGCTAGGAGTTAATTTTATTTTTGAACATTAATGTATAGTACAATCAGAGTGAAATCAGGAAAAGACGGATTTGCCTTGATAATGCTTGTATCGAATCTTGCTTTTCGTATCTCAAAACAGAGACAGCGCATTTTTCTTCATATCAAACAGAAGAAGATCTCGTGAAAGCCATTGGGGAATACAGCTGGTTTTAGCACCACGAACGTTTCTAGGAAAAATTACAAGTTTTTGAACACATTTTCTAAAAGTGGATGTTCCAAAAGTATAACTTTTGGGGCATCTCTTTTTATTATAGTTAGGGTCATCTAAAGATTATCAGATAAGGGTTGTGTAGCCTTTTACAAGTTTTTATTGACAATGATAATCATTCTCTTTATATTATTGATTATCATTCATAATTTCATACTACTTTTGGAAAGAAGGCATTTCTATGAAAACACGTAGATCCACTTGATGAATTGTTAAGTAGGGCTGAAAAAGCAGTGCCTCAGGGAACACTTATGCAAGTTAGAATGCCCGATAAGGTGGAAAGAGGAACTCCAGAAGGCGCAGTGGAATTTCGTCTCAGCGGTTCATTCGATCCAGGGAATGGAAATGTAAAAGTATGGTTAGATCAGTATAGCGGAAAAGTAGTGGGCAAGCTA
>NZ_JBFUIB010000940.1:0-979 GCF_056402095.1 Peribacillus sp. P4_C12 | reverse complement strand
TAATTACTCCATCTTTATTGGTATCAAAAAATACTAAATCTCCTTTTTGCAGGCTGTTCGAAGATACAGGTTTCCCAATCTGAGATTGAGCTGATGAAGTTCGCGGTAAGGAAATACCTACAGCTTGGAATGCTTTCAATGTGAATGAAGAGCAATCAAATATGTCTGTACGTGATGTGCTTGCACCATAAACATACCTAGCTCCTAAATATTTCGCACCAGCAGCTAATATTTGATTTGCTTGGGCTGGATTAGATGATAGGGACTCTTTTTTAGCTGCAGATGATGTAGCTTTTCCAGAAAGTTTAATAGATTGACCAGCATGAATAGTATTTGCATTTGAAATACTTGGGTTTAAAGAAAGTAATGAATTTACCGTTGTATTATGTGCTTTAGCAATTTTGTCTAGGGTGTCACCTGATTTTACTTTATAGGTTTTACTTGAACTACTTTTGCTAGCCGTTGAACTAGATGTTGAGGCTTGTCCAGATACACGGATGGATTGGCCAATACGAATGCGATCTGAATTAGAAATATTAGGGTTTAATTTAATTAATGCATTAAGAGAAAGATTATATCTTTTAGCAATTGTAGATAAAGAATCCCCAAGTTTAACYACATATTTTTCTGTTGTATTAGTACTGTTATTCGTAGACTTGCTGAATTCACTAATTTTCAAAACTTGTCCTGGCAAAATAAGATTATTAGTCAACTTGTTTTTAGATTTTAATTTTTGGACAGTCGTTTTATGTGCTTTAGCAATTTTGTCTAGGGTGTCACCTGATTTGACTGTATAGGTATCACTTGAACTACTATTTTTAGCCGTTGAACTAGTTGTAGAGGCTTGACCAGATACACGGATAGATTGTCCAATATGAATACGATCTGAATTAGAAATACTAGGGTTTAATTTAATTAATGCACTAAGAGGAAGATTATATCTTTTAGCAATTGTAGATAAAGAATCCCCAAGTTTAAC
>NZ_JBFUIB010000939.1:0-982 GCF_056402095.1 Peribacillus sp. P4_C12 | reverse complement strand
GTATATATATCATAGGCACCTGTTCCGTCACAGACATGACATTGAAAGTGTGTGTCGGGTATTTCTTTTTGTTTGATTGAAAAAAAATTTACAATAGTTTCTGAAAATTTCATCTCAATAAACTCCTTTTTCTCAATCATACAACTAAAAATCAGGAAAATACCTAGGATTCCAAAAATTTACGAAATTCACGTATATTCATTACAAAATTTACATAGATTCCAAAAAACTTTCGATTTTATTAATTCATGAGTGGTAATTTACTTATTTTTGTTAACATGTAGTTTCTTTCATATGCGTAACAACAAAGAGCCAACATTTATTATGGTTGACTCAACGTATCTTGCTTAACCGACTTCCTGTGCTAGGGATATCTCTTTTCTCACCTAGATAAAATACTAACTATTATCATTTATATTTTTCATTTTCTAAAATAATCACTTTTTCCTCACTTGAGAATTCCCCTATTTGTTTGGTGTTTTCAACCAACCGAAAAATATTATCACAGCATTGTTTGGCACCTATAATTAATAATGGTACACCAATAAAATCAATTTTTAATTGTCTTGATAAAAAACCCCCAATTGACATTACAAACGGTACAGTTGGTGATGTATTAGAGAATATTATTTTTTCATGAAATTGATGTTTGTTTTGCAGTATGAAGCTTAAGTTTTTTAATGCCGGAACAACAATTTTGGATGATCGCCGTCCTAGAGTATATACCGAGTCTCCATTTTCATCTATCCCATGAAAAATAATTTTCCCTGAATCATCTTTTGTTAATTTATTGAAGTAATTAACATTTAATATTTCTTCTTTAGTTAGTTTTCGTTCTGATTGGATAATTTCTTTTAAATGATAGGCGGCTGCTAGAGCCGTGGTATGTGTCCCACCATAGTCATTATAGATATAAATCATGATATCATCCTTTATATTTTTATCTATGGCTATTATGGTCATTATGGTCATTTATTCTAGT
>NZ_JBFUIB010000938.1:0-983 GCF_056402095.1 Peribacillus sp. P4_C12 | reverse complement strand
CATTTCTTTTGGGGTATTCGATACAAAAAACCACAGTAAAAAAATTGCAACCGCACCCGGAATAGCAAGAACATAGAATACCGGTCTCCAATCCCCCCCAAAAAAGTAGAAAGAGATACTAGTGACTATAACTGGCACAATTGCGGGAGCAACCGCCCATGAAGTTGCGAAAAAAGAAGTGGCTCTTCCTTTTTCATTTTGAGGAAACCAGTTGTTTATTGCCCGAATCGCTGGGGCAAAATGATGTCCTTCTCCAAATCCTAAGCCAATACGTAATAATAAAAACTGGGTGAAGTTTTTGACAGCTCCTGTTAAGGCTGTAATAACAGTGAATACAAATATTGCAATGTACATAACCTTTTTAGGACCAATTTTATCAGCAAGATAACCAGCGCTTATTTGAGCAGCAGCATAAGCAAAGAAAAACACGGATGCAAGTTGGCCTACTTCGACTGGGGTTAAGTTTAAATCTTCCTGAATAAATGGAAGGAAGGTTAAGACTGCCATCCTATCAAAATAATTAATAATATAGACCAGCCAAAGAACGACAAGAACGACATAACGGTAGTTCCATGCTTTTTTCACAATTTTATTCAATTTGATCGCTTCCTCTACATAGATTATGGTAAATCAATCCGCAATAAATAATTAGAAATGCTTTACTACTAAATAGTGTGAAATTTTAATTAAGCAGAAGATTCTTCAACTCGGCCTTTAAAACTTTGCCTGCCGAATTACGAGGAAATTCTTCTACGAATTGAATTTCTGTTGGGACCTTATAATTGGCTAAATATTCGGAAACAAAATCTTTTATTTCTTGCTTTTCAATGGTTTCATCAGCCTTGGGTATGATAAAGGTTTTTACGACTTCGCCCCAGAGAGGATCTGGAATTCCTACTACAGCGGCTTCTAATACTTTTGGATGATTATATAAAACATTTTCTACTTCAATCGAGAATATTTTTTCCCCACCACGGTTTATC
>NZ_JBFUIB010000937.1:0-987 GCF_056402095.1 Peribacillus sp. P4_C12 | reverse complement strand
GCCTTAATGTCCTGTTTTTTTTATTATATGTGGTGAGAAGGATTACTAGTAGGATAAAAACTGCTTAGTTATTAGCCCGCCATAAAATAGATTGTGTGTTGCATTTGCACAATTTATTTTATGGCGGGCTTTTTTGATTTTTAAAAAAAGGAGAATTTAAAATGGCAGAAATAGTCCTAGTAAAAATTAATGGACAGCAACATGAAGTAGAGCAGGGGACTCGAATTCTTGATTACCTCTTGGAACAAGGAGTAGAGCACCCCCATATTTGTTATTCAGAAGTTTTAGGTCCCATTCAAACCTGTGATACCKGTATGTGTGAAATTGATGGGAAAATTATGAGGGCGTGCTCGACTGAAATTGAGGATGGAATGAATATTTTGACTTCCTCAGAACGGGCCAAAACTGCACAAACAGAAGCGATGGACCGTATTTTGGAGAATCACTTACTGTATTGTACGGTTTGTGACAATAACAATGGAAATTGTCGTGTTCATAACACAGCAGAGTTGTTGGAAATTGAACATCAAACTCGTCCATACCGAGAAAAAGGATACGAAGTGGATATGTCACATCCTTTTTACAGATACGATCCGGACCAATGTATCCTTTGCGGACGCTGCGTAGAAGTATGTCAAGACCTACAGGTGAATGAAACTCTATCTATCGATTGGGAACGTGAAATCCCACGTGTAATGTGGGATGATGGTAAATCCATCAATGAATCTTCTTGTGTATCTTGCGGACAGTGTGCGACAGTTTGTCCATGTAACGCCYTAATGGAAAAATCAATGTTGGGCGAAGCTGGGCTTATGACAGCCATTCCGAAGGATTTGTTAAACCCAATGGTTGATCTCATTAAAGAAGTCGAACCGGACTATAAAACAATCTTTGCCCTATCAGAAGTAGAAGCAGCCGCGCGGGATACACGTACGAAAAAAACGAAAACAGTTTGTACATTCTGTGGGGTAGGATGTTCATTTGAAG
>NZ_JBFUIB010000936.1:0-1001 GCF_056402095.1 Peribacillus sp. P4_C12 | reverse complement strand
AAAGAACCCGCTACCAAACCTAATGGAACCCCTAATTGTGGCACAGAACCGTAAAGTCCGCGACGACCCTTCGGTGCGGATTCGGTCGCCAGGAGGACTGCTCCTCCCCATTCTCCTCCTAAGGAGATTCCCTGAATAAGCCTTAGGACAACCAATAATATAGGCGCTAGCAGACCAACTTGATTATACGTAGGGAGTAAACCAATAAGAAATGAACTACCTCCCATACCGATAAGAGTCCACATTAGTGTTGCTTTTCGTCCTATTCTATCTCCAAAGTGTCCAAAAATAATACTTCCTATTGGTCTCGCAGCATAACCTATCCCAAAGGTGGCGAATGCAAGAAGAAGGGCAATTGATGGATCTTGACCTGAAAAAAAGAGAGTTGAAAATACTAAGCCCGTAGCGGTACCGTACAAGTAAAAGTCATACCATTCAATAACTGAACCGGAAAGACTTGCCAATAGAACTCGATTCTTTTTCATATAGAACATCCCCTTTTGACGACCTCTGTCTTTTTCAAATAACATTGACCCAATTCTATTAATTTATAAAAACTGTTGGTATTTAAGTTTCGTTATCATTAACAAATCTTTAGGAATGAGTTTTGAATCTTTTATTATGCATTTGTCTTAAGATGTGTTTCTGCACTTTTCCCACTGCAGTTCTAGGAAATTCATCAACAAATTCGATTGTATCAGGGACTTTAAATTTGGCTAAGCGTTTACGACAGTAAAGTATAAGTTCATCTTCTGTGATATTGGAATTTTTATGTAAAATAACATATGCCTTAATAGCTTCGTCGCGCATCTCATCAGGAATGCTGATTACAGCAGCCTCATAAACCCCTTCATAATCTGCCAGGGCACTTTCAACCTCGTTTGCCGCAACATTTTCGCCTGCCCGTTTAATCATATCTTTAATTCGATCAACAAAATAAAAGTAACCATCATCCCCGATTCTGCCATTATCACCTGTGTACAACCAACCATCTCTTAATG
>NZ_JBFUIB010000935.1:0-1005 GCF_056402095.1 Peribacillus sp. P4_C12 | reverse complement strand
TTATGATTGTTTGTGAAGTTTTACTAGGATTTCATATTGCTAACGGGTGCTTTTCAATATGATTATTAAAAGCAGCGATAAAAATTTAGTATAAAAACCCACTATCTACTTTGATAGTGGGTTTTTTTGGGGATTACTTCTCTTGTTCTACACTTCATTTAGCTCCACCCTAGCTTATTGGAGAGGTCAATCCATTAACAATAATTAACCTTCCCTAATACTAGTTTAAAAAAGTCATTTACTTTAAAGCTGTAGATTTTAAATAAATTGGGATAGTTTTTTAAAAGTATTTAAGTATGATATGAACTGCTAACTGATTTTAAAGAAATACTTACGATCTGTTTTTATTTACCAATTCAAGTACAATAAAATAAGAAAGCGTTATACAAGTAAAGGAGAGAAAATAAGGAAGAAATGTTTATTAGTAAATTATTAAATTTAGACAAGGGTGTAAGCAACTAACTAATAGGAGGATACAATGATTAAATCGCTGAAGGGGCAATGGATTTTAACAACCGTAGTTGCAATGTGCTTTATTTATTTTACTTTTTCTTATTTTGAGTTTAATGATGAAGAAGGTTTTTTATTGTCTAGAATGCTCTTTTTCATTGCAATGATTTCATCCGTCTTTAATGCAGGAATGTTAACACAAAAATATATTCAATCAAAGAAAAAGTAATTCTAATTAAAAAGTGTTGAATTATCAATATTTATTAAAACAACAGATTAGCATTTAGGAAAATAATCCATTGTAAACAAACCTTTTTTCAAGATGGATTCTTTTTATTTGCGAAAAATAATACTTAACACAATAATCTTTGTCCAACTTTATTCCAAAATTATAATAGCAAACAATTTTTTAGAACATAGCCTTTTCTTTTGTAACTTCTACAGTAACTAATTAAGCAATCATTAATAAAGATACTGAAACTATTTGAAAATGTAAAAAGCTTCTAACTAATTTGTGTATCTATTTCTCTAGTTGTTTCATTTCCTTTTGGATAT
>NZ_JBFUIB010000934.1:0-1008 GCF_056402095.1 Peribacillus sp. P4_C12 | reverse complement strand
TATTAGATGTTGTCTAACAATTGGGGTGCAGTTCAATGTGCTGGCTCTTTTTTTCGAAAGAAAGCCCTTATAATGGTTATTCAGCCTTTTGCATATGTTTTTTCTCAAGTCGTTCTTCAAGTCTTTCCATTTGTTTAACGTCCATCAACAATTCTTTTTTATTTTCTTTAATCAATTCTTCAAACGTCCGTTTTCTTTTTTTCATGCTTTTCACCTACTTGTTCATAATATAATGTTCAGCATTACCCAATTAACGTAAAATTATGACTATATGGTGCGAATTCTTTAAATTGTCATAATTATCAGTTATTTATATTTATAAACACCCCTTTATATCACCCTCTATACTTTAACCCATTTTCATAGGCATTAACCTTATTTTTAATAATTTTTTTGATTTTTCAATTAATTTATGACAAATTTGTTACATATAAGCTAAATCAATACCAACTATATAAAAAAATACGGAACCCCATAAGGATTCCGTCACTTGATGCTATTGATGTTTCGTTCCATATCTTTAAGCTGCATCGCTGAAATAACTTTATTTCTGATAATACCCTTACTGTCGATAAAGTACGTCGTCGGAATACTAAGAATTTTATAACGCTCATTTACCGGGTTTTTTGCACTCTGACTGTCTAAAGGAATGGTAAAAGTGATGCCATTATCCTCAACAAATGCTTGTACATCATTTTCCGGATCAATGTTGACAGCTAGGATGACGACATCATCTCCTGCCTGTTGCGAATATTTCTGCATATCTGGCATTTCCTTTTTACAAGGCGGGCACCACGTAGCCCAGAAGTTCAGCATTACTTTTTTCCCTTTATAGTCCGACAAATTAACCTGCTTGCCATCGAGCGTCTTTAGGGAGAAATCTGGTGCCGCTGCACCAATTTTAAGTCCACCCAGGGAATCATTTTCAGCATTTTTATCCGGTTTATTATCCATCGCTTGCACGATTGCTATCGTAAACAGTGACAGTAAGACCACCGAGGCAATAAT
>NZ_JBFUIB010000933.1:0-1010 GCF_056402095.1 Peribacillus sp. P4_C12 | reverse complement strand
GATTCCCACCAGGTGTTTCTAGAAAGGGAAAGTGGTCTTTCAGCATATAATTATCTTGGACCATAATTTTTTTTGCGTATTCCATCTTCCCGTAAGCGGGTTGTTGGAATACTAAACAGTTTTCTTTTTCATTATATAAATAAATGCACGCAAAATCAGCATTAGTCCCCTTTCCTGCCCTAGAGGTCAGTTCGGCGATATGGGTTTCAAATGGTGCATCGAGTGAGAGGTTTTTGCTAATCCATTCAATGCCTTCTATTTTTTTCAGCTGTGTTTTCTTTTGCCTGGCCATTGCCATGGCTACTGCCATATCCTTTCCAAATTCCTCAAAATGAATTTCCATATCCAAAAGCGGCACGAAGCTTAAGAAACCAACTATGCAGAAGCCAAAATGGTGAATGTCGTCTTTGAGGGGGACAGTAAACCAAGTTTTAATATTGGCCTTCTTCAATATTTTTGCCATATGGCAATTTTTCGGAACATCCGCTGTTTTATACGTTACGCTTTGGTGGAAGAGTTTGGAAGAACAGTCAACTGTGGAAAATGGAAAGGCTTCGGTTACAGAAGGTATGTTGCCGCTCCACGCTTTCGGCAAAAGCTGCCCACCCTCATCTAACACGACACCAACAAAATCGCAGTATAGTTCAGATCGAAAGGAATCGGTCAAATACTGCAGTGCCTCTTCTTCTGTGTCAATCTTAATCAGATAACGCGATGTCTTTCGCAAATGATTATCTACTTTTCTCATTAATTTCTCTCTTTTGCTGTCAGACAAAATCCATCCCTCCTTCCTGAATTCTCTCTAAATCTATTGTAAATGAAGAAACACATAATGAAAGAGGGAAAACCAAAAATCAAAGTACCTGATAAAATTTCATTTGAACATCATACGGTCTTCTGATGCCTTCTCCTACAAAAATATTTCGATTTAAAAAAGCATATTCTTCACTGCCTGTCTCAAACAAGGGAGCCGTTTTAAAATAATATGATCCAATTGGAACCTCTTCCCC
>NZ_JBFUIB010000932.1:0-1014 GCF_056402095.1 Peribacillus sp. P4_C12 | reverse complement strand
GGAATCGTCTTCTTATGTTCTGCTAAAAACAAGCCTGCTGCTTCTAGCTTTTTCTTTAACTGTTCATATGCAAGATACAGGTCCCCAACACCATCAGGAGCCATGCTTTTCACATAAAGCTGATACTGTCCACTCGCTTCATATAATGAAATTTCGCCCTTCACAAGTACCTTCATCCCATTTTCGGGAAGGAATTTCATCCCTTTGTTATTTGCAGCAAACATAACGGAAAGCAAGCGAGCCTTCTCGTCTTTCAAAGTAAAGTACATATGGCCACTTGTATGTTGTTTGAAATTGGAAATTTCACCTTTTATGTATACATTTTGCAAATGAGGATCGGCATCAAACTTCCTTTTAATGTACTTCGTTAAAGCCGATACACTCAAATATTGTTGGTTGCTCATATAATGTCTCCTTCCGACAAGAATCGGATATAAGAAAGCTCACCTATAGGTTACACTTAAAACTTTCGTAAATCTATGAATAGAAAAAAAGCGGTCTCTCGTTATTATAAAACAAGAGGTCCGCTTCTTTAAAATAATTTAGCGATTTTTTTAACTTTTTAGTGCTTGTTTGTTCAAGTTAAGTGTTTTTTGAGCAGATTTGACTGTATTCTTCATTAGCATTGTGATGGTCATGGGACCAACCCCTTTAGGAACAGGAGTAATGTATGAAGCTTTATTTTTCACTTCTTCAAACGCAACATCGCCGCAAAGCTTCCCTTCATCATTCCTGTTCATTCCGACATCAATGACGACTGCACCTTCTTTAATATGGTCACTAGTAATTGTGTCTCTTTTTCCAACAGCTGCAACAACCACATCAGCCTGCTTCGTATAATAAGCAAGGTCCTTTGTTTTTGAATGACAGTAGGTAACTGTTGCATCCGCATTTAAAAACAGTTGTCCGGCCGGTTTGCCAACGATATTACTTCTCCCTACTATGACCACATGCTTACCTTCAAGCTCATAGCCAATATGCTCAAGCATAACCATTACCCCGTAAGGCGTACAT
>NZ_JBFUIB010000931.1:0-1016 GCF_056402095.1 Peribacillus sp. P4_C12 | reverse complement strand
GCTAAGCGGTTTAAAGAAAGTGAAATCCCACTATTGAACATCATTCCAATTTGTTCATATATTGATTTTGATGAAAAGGGAAATATTGAATATGACATGCGCTGGAATATAGATTTGCTTTCTGATTACTTAATTGAGGCCTTACCCAGTGAAGCGAAACTAAAGACTGCAAAGGCGATACAGAGCCAATTCGTTAAGAAAAAATTTGCGCRGACTATCGTGGGTACGTTCACGGCCATTGCCAGTCTAATCGGTGCCGAGCCAATCCCTTTTGCTGATTTTCCAATATTGACTGGTATCCAAGGCCTGATGATTGTTGTTATTGGTTTTATCGCAGATAAAGATATCAATACGAAAACTGCCAGTGAATTCATCACAGCTTTAGGAATTAACGTCGGAATTGGTCTGCTTGTCAGGGAAGGTGTTCGTGCTGCAGTTCGATTCATTCCAGGTGCTGGTCTTGCTGTTTCAGGTGCGGTAGCGGGAGCTGTTACTTATGGTATCGGTCAAGCTGCCATTGCATATTTCATAGAAAATAAAGATATGAATCAAGCAAAAGAAGCTTATAAGAATGCTAATAAACAATATAAAAATGAAGACATTGACTCTTAATGTACAGATTCAAACTGTAATCACCACTAAAGTGATATGATAAAGGTGAGTTCTAGCAGATGCTGATTCCCCTGCTAGATGGTATAGGATATTTTTTTACATATATAGAAGGGATGATCTTCATGTCGTTTTTTCAATCAGCAGAGCAAAAAGAATATATACAAAAATTAGAGGCGGCGATTAAGTCTTTTTCCAGACGATCTGAAAATCTTGATGAATCAAAAGGCTTTCCTTTTGAAAACATTCAGGAATTAAAGGATTTCGGATATCCTAAATTAACGCTAGCAAAAGAGTATGGAGGTAATGGTGGTTCCTTGTATGATTTCCTCCTTAGCCAGGAGAAAATAGCAGAGTATTGTGGTCCAACTGCTTTAGGAATCGGCTGGCATGTAGGAACGGTACTT
>NZ_JBFUIB010000930.1:0-1017 GCF_056402095.1 Peribacillus sp. P4_C12 | reverse complement strand
GATTTAGGCAGAGTTAGAGTTAATTCAGGATCCAAAATTGCTAGTTTCGGAGCCAGTCTAATGTCAAGTATAGCCTCTTTCTGTTTTGTAACTGTATCTGTAATGACAGAACCTGTTGTAACCTCACTTCCAGTGCCTGAAGTTGTAGGAATACAAATAAGTGGAGTGATTTCTCTCTCTAGTAAATTAAAACCGTAACGCTCTCTAAGCTCTCCTCCATGGGTTAAAAGTGTACCAATTGCTTTTGCTGTATCCATCGAACTTCCGCCGCCAAGACCTATCAAAAGATCTATTTCCTCGTCTTTAAATTGTTGATAGGCTCTATGGCAATCTACATCTTTTGGATTAGGAGTAATTTCATCAAAAACAATATAATTGACACCTTCTTGGTCTAACGAATCGGTAACCTTTTGTAAAATTCCAGTTTGCGCCAGTCCTTTATCGGTAATTAGAAGTGCCTTTTTTCCTCCTAGCTCTTTTGCTCTTTTCCCAATATTTTTAACTTTTCCGTTCCCAAACTCTATAGAGGTAGGAAGATTGAAATTAAAATCCCAGATCATCATTAATGTCCCCTTTCAATTTTTCAAACAGTGTAATAGTACAGTGACTCACTCTCTTTTACTCTTTTATMTCTACTTMTCCATTTTTAATGATCAAACCACTTGGTTGGCTCCACTTCTAAATTAATGTTRATTTGTTTTACCTCACTAAACTCATCTAAACCAWAAGTTCCTAAYCCMCGRCCAATYCCGCTCTGYTTGTAGCCTCCCCACGGTGCTTCATTGTAGGCTAGATTATAAGCATTAATCCAYGTAATTCCTGCTCTTATTTTCTTARTCACTCTTAAAGCCTTCGCRCCGTCTTGKGAAAATACACCTGCTGCGAGGCCGTATGGAGTATCATTGGCAAGYTGGATGGCTTCCGCTTCATCTTTAAAYTTTTGYACRGTMAGTACTGGCCCRAATATTTCTTCCTGAACAATTCTCATGTCCGGTTTGGTATCAACAAATATYGTCG
>NZ_JBFUIB010000929.1:0-1018 GCF_056402095.1 Peribacillus sp. P4_C12 | reverse complement strand
GAACATGTCCAAAGCGCCACCGCTGAAGATGTGGTGAAGATGAAAGAACTTGATGTAGCAGGATCCTTTTTCATCAATCATGTATATTTTTGGGGAGACAGGCATAAACAAATTTTCTTAGGACCAGAGCGGGGAAGGCGTATTAGCCCTTTAGCTGAGGCTGTAGCTCATAATTTACTGTTTACCCTGCATTCTGATTGTCCAATTACTCCAATCTCACCGCTGTTTTCTGTGTGGGTAGCAGTAAACCGAATAACGAGAGAGGGCCATGTTTTAGGCCAAGAGCAGCGTATTGATGTCGAAACTGCATTAAAGTCCATGACTATTTATGGAGCAAAACTAAATTTTGATGAAGCGTGTTCAGGAAGCATCGAAATTGGAAAACATGCAGACTTTGCCATTCTCGAGGCTGATCCTACAGCCATTCATCCGGAAGAAATTAAGGACATTTCAGTTCTGGCTACTTTTATTGATGGAAAACCAGTATATGGTCAAGAAACTGTAAGGACTTCTTAACTTTTTATTGCATCTTTAAAAGGCGTTAACAATTGAGCTTAATGTTAAAAATATCAACATCTATAATTATTTGAAGAGTGCGTCATTCTAATTTCCCTTCCATAATATAAATTCTGATCCTAGAAATAATAGAGGAAAACTACTGATTAATAAAAAAGGGTTGATGCCCATTATCGTTTAAATATTTAGCCTCGTTATTAGTAAAATAGTTTTAAAGTCCATTTTCCTGTTGCCCTTAACTAAAGGACTTGTGATGTGAAAATTAATAATTTACTAAGGAGGCTATGCAAGTGAACAAATTAACATACGTTCAAAATCCAAAAATGATTTTGATATTACTTTTTGTAGGTAATTTGTTCTCGGCAATGGATCGTTTTGTCATTAACTATGGGATTGTCCATATTTCCGATGACCTTCAATTGAGCGCATCCTCAACAGGTATGATATTAAGCGTCTTTTTTTTAGGTTATGCGATTATGCAGATTCCCGGCGGGTGGATGGC
>NZ_JBFUIB010000928.1:0-1019 GCF_056402095.1 Peribacillus sp. P4_C12 | reverse complement strand
GTATTTGATGACGCAGACCTTGATCGTGCACTTGATGCAGCTATATGGGGAATCTTTTCTTTTAATGGAGAACGCTGCACATCTAACTCTCGAGTCTTTTTGCATAAAAACATAAAAGATCAATTTATTGAGAAGTTGAAAAAACGCGTGGCCAATATTAAAATAGGCGACCCAATGGATTCATCGACCGAACTTGGGCCTTTAATTGAAACAGAACACTTCAACAAAGTGAAGAAATATATTGAAATCGCGCAACAAGAAGGATGCGAAATCGTTCAGGGAGTTGTTCCAGAGGAACTGAAAGCAGGCAACTTTGTTCCACCGACGCTCTTGTTAAACGCGAAAAATGACATGAGGGTATGCCAGGAGGAAATCTTCGGACCGGTTATGGCAGTCATCGAATTTGAAACGGATGAAGAAGTGATTCAAATGGCAAACGATGTCCGTTATGGGCTGGCCGGATTTGTATGGACAAGTGATTTGAAGCGGGCCCATCGTGTTGCAAAGGCCGTTGAGGCAGGGATGCTTTGGATCAATGCACAAAACGTTCGCGACCTTCGGATTCCATTTGGCGGAACGAAAGACAGTGGCATAGGCAGAGAAGGTGGTCATTACGCAATTTTCGAATTTTATACAGAACCGAAAGTAATCCATGTGGCTATTGGCGATCATCATATTCCACAGTTTGGAAAATAAAACTTTCTGAAAAGGAGAGAAAAAGAATGCCAGCAAAAACGGGGAAACAATATATTGAGAGAGTCGATCAGGCACAGGCAAATGTGTGGATCAACGGCGAACAGGTAAAAGGGAAAGTTTCCGATCATCCAGCTTTTAAAGGAGTTATGAAGACTCAGGCTGAGTTATATGATATGCAGCATGATCCAATGAAAAAGGATTACATGACATATGTATCGCCGACAACAGGTAACCGGATTGGTACATCCTTTATCCAACCAAAAACAAAGGAAGAACTGGTCATGCGCCGCAAAATGATGCAGGAGTGGGCTAAATACAATAAC
>NZ_JBFUIB010000927.1:0-1019 GCF_056402095.1 Peribacillus sp. P4_C12 | reverse complement strand
AAATAAAAAGCTATGTTTTGAAAAAATGCAGCTATTGAAAAATAATAAATCACTTCTCCTTATTATGCTTGATAAACAAGCAAAAAAACAAATCGTGTGATTGTGTATTCATATCTCTTTTCACACAACATTTCTTAGACTTTGACTGTGTTCCTGAGCAACAATTTATCCGAACACAGTCTAGTAATATTATTGTCACTAGCTTTTTTATTTTCTTTTATCACTGATTTTGTAGTTTTAATTTTTTCCTCTATTTGATTTAAGTTTACATTCACATTTTTTAACTTTTCTGTTAGTAACATGTAAAATTAAGAATATAACAAAGTGGTATTTCCATTTAAATTTCTTTACTCTTTAACTTCAACCTCTACAATATCTTCAAATTTTATTTTTATAATATATCCCTTTTCTTTCTCCAACTCTAAATGAATCAAATTAGTTTTTGGTTCTAATCTATGTAATAATCCTGTATACTCCCAATCGAAGCCGTCTTCCCAAACAGTAAACTTTACTGGTGAACTAAACTCCATAGCATTGTGTATTTTGTTTTCAAACTCTTCTATTTGGTATTCATCTAATATTGGTTTTACTTGCCGATAATAATCTTTATTTAAATTTTTTAGTAATTTAACGTGCTCAGGCAAAAACATAGCTGATTTCCATTTAATATTTCCGCGATCTTTAAGTGACATAGGAACAACTCCATTCATTCTATAAGTTATATTATAGAACATTCGTTCCTATTTATCATAAAAAAAATGCATCCAATGATTGGATGCTTTAACGTTGTTACTAAATTTTTATCCAATCTCTCGCTCCCTTCAACCCTTTGTACGCTTTCATTAATAGCGAGTTATCCTCTAGATAATCTTCTCCCTTTTCAATTATCATAGCGTTGGATATATCATAATTCCCTGTAAGATATACTTCAGCACCATCAATATACCCTTCGTCTTGTAGGAATTCAACAGCATCATTAAGGGCATTAGGTTCAATCCCTAAATCCACATGTTTAAAGG
>NZ_JBFUIB010000926.1:0-1022 GCF_056402095.1 Peribacillus sp. P4_C12 | reverse complement strand
GTGAAGGACTTAAATGTAACTCTTTCATTAGAGGAACTGAAACCAAACCAATGATAATTTTATCTACCTGGTTGATCATACCTGAAGTTACAAGAATTAATAATATGATCCAAGAATATTTAGGTGTTTTCAAATTAATAATCTCCCCTTCTATTCCGTTAACATGAATCAATTGGTATTTTAAAAGTTTTTAAAGGTAAATCTTCCGTGTTTAACCTCGTCTAAACTCTTTATATATATTAATCCCATTACCTCATTTTTTCTGCAATACCTCCAGCTGTTTTTTCACGTACAGGAATACCGCCGCGACCCGCTTTACCTGTTTTCTCATCAATGAACATCGCGAAGTCTGGCGCAATTTCTCGACCATTTGGCATCGTGAGCCACAATCTTAATAAATGACGTTTGCGTTCGGGTTCTTCATAGTCTTCGTATACAGTACGTGAATGAAGAACAGTATAATTATTAACAAATTGCATATCACCCGGTTCCATCATCATATCAATATGCATGTTTTTATCATATAGGAGGGAATCTATTAAGTCATATGCTTCAGTTTCAACTTTTGACAAATATCTACCTGTTTTCGCTTGTGCCGATTCGACATATCCGCGGTTATATCTGCAGCTTAATTTACCTTGGTAATAACTAAAGACTGGTGATGAATAAACAGGAGATTCACCTGGTGTTTCCTCACCACGACGATCCAAGAAATATGGAAGATAGAGAATTCCAAGATACTCTGGGTACCTATCCAGAATTTCATTGTAAACCGCGATGGAACTTACGATACTACTGTAACCGCCAGTTTTAGCTTTTCGAAGACTTAATAATCCGACTACGTCAGATCCATCTGGGTGAAAGGGAAGATGAGCATTCGTTTGGTAACCACGTACATTTGAATCATTAATGTCGAGACCTTGGTCAACAACATGTCCTAATAGATCACCTTTTGCGTTTTGCGTTACCGGGATGCCCAGGTGGACTCCGAGACCCCAGTAAATGATGCTTGCTTCTTCATC
>NZ_JBFUIB010000925.1:0-1023 GCF_056402095.1 Peribacillus sp. P4_C12 | reverse complement strand
GAATCTGATAGCGTTCTAAAATATCACTTGCTTGAGATTCACTTAATGTAGTACCGGGCTCCAACAAGCTTTGTAATCTTTGTTTCTCTATTTTCTTTGAGGAATTGAAAACGTTCGCTTCCTGATTTTTCCGATAGTATTCACTGTACTCCACTAATTTAGCTAATCCTCTAATTGGATTTAGATTACCTGGTATAACTGGAATACCATTTTTCACAAGCTCTGGAGTTCCCGGAGGAAGGGACATACCATCTAACGGGAATGTTGTAATAAATACAAATTTATTTGAACGGCTACAAATATCTATAAACTCTTGCAATAATGGATTTTCAGCGGTCCAACTGAACGGAAATTCTGTGAAAATGATGTTATCGACATCTGGATCCTCAATAAGTGCTCGTAATGGAGCTAAAAATAATTCTGGATTTGAAACTGATGCAGCAGCTGTTAAATCAACAGGGTTGGAAACGCTTGCAAAGTTAGGTAAAAATCGCTTAATCTCTGTTGTTGTCTTCGAACTTAGTGGTATGATATTAAGACCATAGGCCTCACAACGATCTGCTTCATTTATACCCCTGCCACCAGAACTAGTGATTATTACCGTATTCCTCCCTTTTGGAAGTTTATTGGAAAGGAAAAGCTTAGAAAAAGATATGATATCTTCATAATCGTCGGCTCTAACCATGCCTGATTGTTTAAAAAAGGCATCATATACCTTATCTGATCCGGCAAGTGATCCTGTATGAGATGCAGCAGCTCTGCTACCGGCTATACTTCGTCCTGTTTTCATGACAACAATTGGTTTATTTCTATCCAACGCTTCTTTAGCTAAGCTTCTTAATTTATCTGGGTTTTTAGCTCCTTCTAAGTAACCACTTATTACACTTGTTTTTGGATCATGAATCATATATTCAATAATATCTGAGAATTCAGTTTCCATTTCATTTCCTACACTCACGAAGTAATTAAAGCTTAGCCCATTCTGCGCTGCTGCCATATAAGTTAATACACCAAACGCTCCAC
>NZ_JBFUIB010000924.1:0-1027 GCF_056402095.1 Peribacillus sp. P4_C12 | reverse complement strand
GTCTATCAGGTTCAGTTTTGGCCGCGATTTTATTAACAATCGTGACCACATTCCTCCAGGATTACCCGGAAACAAGGATGATTATTTACAGCCTTGTCCTTATTTTGATGATGATATTCCGCCCGCAAGGTTTAATGGGGACAAGAGAAATTACGACATTGTTCACTGGTAAAAAAACTAAAGGGGGACCTAAGGATGGAAGCCACAATACCGTTGCTTAAAGTAGATTCAGTGGGAATCCGCTTCGGTGGATTGAAAGCTGTTTCAGATGTTAACGTGGAATTATTTCCGGGGGAACTTGTTGGCCTGATTGGTCCGAATGGTGCCGGGAAAACGACCTTCTTTAATTTGTTGACGGGTGTGTATGTTCCTACAGAAGGAACGATTGCTTTAAATGGGGAAAACTTAAAAAAACAGCCGCCTTATAAAATTACGAGAAAAGGAATTTCCAGGACCTTTCAAAATATCCGCCTCTTTAGTGAGTTATCCGTGATCGATAACGTCAAGGTTGCTTACCACTCACTCGCCAAGCACAGGATTGCAAGCTCTGTATTCAGATTGCCGGGACACTTTTCCGGTGAAAAGGAAATGGATGAAAAGGCGATTGAGTTCTTAAAGATTTTCAACCTGGACCAATATAAGGATGAAAAAGCGAAGAATCTGCCATATGGACAGCAGAGACGACTGGAAATTGCTCGGGCTCTCGCAGCAAATCCGAAACTTCTTTTACTCGACGAACCAGCAGCTGGGATGAACCCGCATGAAACGAAAGAATTGATGAACCTAATTGCGTTTATCCGAAAGGAATTCAATCTTACGGTATTGCTCATCGAACATGATATGTCCCTTGTCATGGGTGTATGCGAACGTATTTACGTACTCGATCACGGTCAGCTTATCGCCCACGGAAAGCCTGAAGAAATCCGCAATGATCCAAAGGTTATCGAAGCGTATCTTGGCGAGGAGGTTTCATAATGYTRAAAATCGAGGACATTAACGTATATTACGGAAACATTCAAGTTTCCCC
>NZ_JBFUIB010000923.1:0-1028 GCF_056402095.1 Peribacillus sp. P4_C12 | reverse complement strand
ATCAAGGTCTGCGTCATCAAATACAATTAAAGGTGACTTACCCCCAAGCTCCATGGACGTTTTCTTTAAAGTATCGGCAGAGTTTTTGATGATTATTGTCCCTGTTGTCGTTTCACCTGTAAAAGAAATCGCTTTCACATCAGGGTGAGCAACAAGGGTACCTCCAGCAGTTTCACCGAATCCATGGACAACGTTGAACACACCAGCTGGAACTCCGGCTTTATGGACTATTTCAGCCAGTTTATTAGCTGTTAACGGTGAAAGTTCTGCTGGTTTTAATATAACTGTATTTCCTGTTGCCAACGCAGGCGCCACTTTCCACGTCTCTAGCATAAATGGTGCATTCCAAGGAGTGATCAAACCAACGACACCTAATGGCTCGTGGACCGTGTAATTAATGAACTCATCATCCATTGGGTAGGATTCACCATGTAATTTTGTCTGAACCATCCGCGCATAAAAATGGAAATTTTCAGCAGCACGGGCGGATTGTTTTCTCGTTTGGCTAATCGGCAGGCCGGTATCCAAAGATTCCAAAAACGCGATATCTTCAATCTCCTCATCAATGATATCTGCAATTCGATGAATGTATTTCATGCGCTCTTCCATTTTCATGTTGCCCCATGGCCCTTGCTCAAACGCTTGTTTTGCGGCCTTGACAGCTTCATTCATCTCTTCTTCGCGGCCTTCTGCAATACGATTTATCGATTTATTCGTAAATGGATTTTTATTTTCAAAAGAAGCGCCGGATTTGCTGTCAACAAACTGCCCGTTTATGTACAGTTTTACATCATCCACTTGCGTATGTGCTGCTTCTTTCTGTTTGTCAGTTGCTTGCGAATTCATTCTTTTCACGTCCTTTTTAGTACTCTCCCTTCTTTTAATAGAAAGTAAGAGTGTGGAGTATATAGCTTATTTCGTTGCTACGCCATCTTGTAAAATGGAATATTGTTTCAATACATCACGAATCTCGTTTTGCAATGCTTCAGATGGCAAATCCATCGGCTTACGAAGAACTGGTGTAATTT
>NZ_JBFUIB010000922.1:0-1032 GCF_056402095.1 Peribacillus sp. P4_C12 | reverse complement strand
GATCTCAAACTTTCCACGAGATGTACTTATAAACATTCTCTCCCACATAACGATCCCCCTAAAAACAAAAAAATGTATATTATTGTAAATTCGACATTTTTTAGAGAAAATCCTTCCAAGTTACTGTTGAACTAAACTGCCCCTTTAGTTCCATAAGAGAAAACTGTTAGTTAAAGAACGTTTATTTCTTATCCCTAATTTCTTCTAAAATTTCTATTACACGATTGTTTTGTTTTTCTATATTCTTTAATCTTTTTTCAATAATACTTGAAGAGAAAAATACAATAAGTATAAGAGCTATACCAACAAATAATTCCATATTTCTCCTCCGATGAATTCAGTTTATGTATAAGAGTATAACTTTACTAACCTATATTTTCCAGAGCCTTTATGCAACWAACCTGCCCCGATAGTTCCATATGAAAAAGAGCTGCCAAAGCAACTCTCTTAATGAAGTAAAGCACCTGTTACTTTAAGTACAATTCTTCACAAACTCATATTCCTCCACAATACTGACCTGCAGCTTAACATGGAAAAGGCGATTTCTTAATTAATTTCTATTTGTATTATTTATTTGAATGTGAGGAAAGACCCCGGCCTATAAGGTTTGCAGAAACAGGTTTTTTTCCTATTTCCCTTGCCCAAATTGATAATTGTCCTATATGGTGAATTTCGTGAGCAATGGCATGTCGCATGATTTCACCCCAAGTATCCGTCACAATTCTTCCATTTGGCAATGTATCATAAAATAATTGATTTTCCATACTAGCATCCCAGTTGTTCACAAAGGTTTCCACTTCTAAATGAAATTCAGCATCCAATTTTCGAACCTTGTTCAAGCTTTTATAGCTATCGAAACACTCCTGAAAGTCAGTTTTATCTTGTAAGAGACGTATCCAGCTCCATTCGACATCAACAATATGGAAAAGTGTATGCAATATACTTCGCATTCCACCCGTTCGGTTCCGCAGAAGTTCTTCTTCATTTAACTCTTCACACCAACGATACCAGTCTTCTCTTACCATCCAGTTA
>NZ_JBFUIB010000921.1:0-1032 GCF_056402095.1 Peribacillus sp. P4_C12 | reverse complement strand
CTTTAAAGGCTTTGTTAGCTGCTTGTACAGCTTGCTCTACATCTTCTTTTGTTGAAAGTGGTACTTGAGCAATGACTTCACCTGTAGCTGGATTATATACAGATTCCGTTTTGGCCGTAGATGATGCTACCCATTCACCGCCAATATAATTTTTAATTACTTTTGTGTTAGTTGTAGTTGACATTTTGTATTCTCCTTTTTAATAAACTAGTAGACTTTTATGATTTAATTGTATTTTTGCTGGCCTGAAAATCATAATCAAAACAGTAGTAATATAGATCAACTATTTCTTGGTGAGATGGCACTTTTGGGTTATTTGCGGGACTGCCACTTGCTATAGCATCAGTTGCCATTTTATGAACTACTTGTTGAAATTTATTTTCATCGATCCCCCACTTTTTCATATTCGGGATATTCAAATCGTAACAAAGCTGCTTAATCTTATTGATAGTCACATCTGCTAACTCTTCATTTGTCGAAGTTTTCAATTCGGGAGATATAACTCTTCCAATTGTTGCTAATGCATAGATGGCAGATTCTTTAGTAAATTCGAGTACCGCTGGAAGCAACATGGCATTTGAAATACCGTGCGGCACGTGAAATAAAGCTCCAATTGGTCGTGACATCCCATGAACTAGCGTGACGGAAGCATTAGTAAAAGCAAGGCCAGCTTGCATAGACGCAATTGCCATTTTTTCTCTTGCATCCAAATTCTCTCGGTCTTCATAAGCTATTCTTAAATGATTCAAGATAGCTTCTATCGCCGAAAGTGCAAAATTTTCTGTTAATGGTTGTGATAAACGTGATATATAAGCTTCAATTGCATGGCAAAGTGCATCAATTCCTGTTGCGGCGGTAACTGGAGGTGGTGTTGAAATTGTAAGAATTGGATCCACAATAGCTACATTTGGAAGGAATGATGGATGTTTAATCATCATTTTAATATCTTCCTTAGTATTGGTGATCACTGTTACGTTTGTTACTTCTGAACCAGTTCCAGCCGTAGTTGGAATTGCAATGAGAGGAATAGGT
>NZ_JBFUIB010000920.1:0-1039 GCF_056402095.1 Peribacillus sp. P4_C12 | reverse complement strand
CTACCGGCTCTCGAACAACCATAGCCTGTACAGGACCRGAAACAGGATACGTTTGGCCGTCMGGTTTAGTGACTAAGCCGGCATAATAACGAAAACAATCCGCTGCATCCGCAATGTCAAACTCTGCTTCTTTAAGAGGTTTTCCGGTATTGGCCGTTTCAAGTTGGCTAAGCTCAGATRCATGTTCTTCAATTTTCTCTGCTATTTTAAATAAATAGGAAGCCCGTTCCGAAGCCTGCAGGTCTGACCAAATCCCGGAATCAAATGCGGTTCGTGCCGCATCAATGGCCATCCTGGCATCTTCTGTATTTCCGTTGGGAGCCTCCGCAATGATCTTGCCGTTTGCGGGGTTAACAACATTACTCGTTTGTTTACTCAAAGAATCCATCCACTCACCGTTTATAAACTTTTTCAGCTTCAACAATTTGAAAAAACCTCCTGTTCGTTATTCTTACTTTAACAATCCCGCTTTAAAAATAGGTAACGCTTTCATTTTTCCTTATTTTCAAAATATTCACACCTCCTTTAGTTACATATACTTACTTCAGTGTAAAAAACGGATTAAAAGTCTTCTACCTTTTGGGAAAGAATTTTTTCATTCATATCTTCTACCTCTTGAGGAATGATCTCCTCATCAAAATGAAACTCAGGAAGAGGCTTGCGGAAAAAATTTGTCATATAAAGAAGATATGCTAAGCCACATATCACCCAAATGCCTCCAAGAATCAATGCCTCTATTTCTAAATGTGACCATAACCACATAGTAAATACTGCGCCAATGAACGGTAAAAATAAATACCTTATGCAATCGTTAAAAGATCGTTTCTGATTTTTTATAAAATAATGGGCGATGACAGATAGATTAACAGATGTAAAAGCAATGAGCCCTCCAAAATTGATAAACTTGATGACTTGCTCCAGAGTTAACACGACGCCTAATAAAGAAATTATTCCTATCACGATAATACCGTGTGACGGTGTTTTATATTTGGGATGAATATAACCAAATAGATTTTCAGGCAATACTGAATCCCGGCCC
>NZ_JBFUIB010000919.1:0-1043 GCF_056402095.1 Peribacillus sp. P4_C12 | reverse complement strand
CCATAATCATATCCATAATAGCCATCATAGCCATAGCCACCACCATAATAGGGCCCTGCAAGCAACGCTCCTGCAGCAAGACCTCCTAGAAAAGGAAATCCAAATCCAAATCCAAATGGTCTCCCAAAACCAAATGGTCTTCCAAATCCAAATGGTCTCCCAAATCCAAATGGTCTCCCAAAACCTCCAAAGTGACCTCCACCACCAAMACCAATTCTTCTTAAATCATTTGCATTTATATCTTCATTTATTATTAAWTCATACATYTTTAGTAATTCCCCCYYAATTCTTTATTTGATTTAGATTATGTAAAGATAAGGARGATGTTTAGGTTCATTACCTAGARATAYGTACATYCGTGGAGTTTTTTACTTCTTGTTACGAACTAATACCCCCTCTCGAATATGAGGGGTCCTGTTAGTTTTTAATGAGTAATTATTTTAACCCTTGATTGAGAAATAGATGTGAGGAGTTATTTGAATTTTGTTTAGGTGATAGAACATGATCATTAATATTGTGGTCAACTTACACGCAAAGGGAAATAACTTTTTACAGAGACGTAGTTTTCCAGTCGTCGGTTCACACTTGAGCAAATATGTTTGAGTGAATGGAGAATCTATATTAGGTAAACAGTGAAATCAAGGTTTGTTCAATGACTAGAGGATCTTGGACAGGCAAGTTTATCTATGCCTTGTATCACCCTCTAAATTTTTTACTTTTAATCTCAATTTCTATTTTTTTAATGCGAATCCATATTTTTACGCTTATCAAAAAAATAAATCAAACTAACGTTGATTTTTTAAACAATCAAAAATGAAATAATAATCAATTAAAATGGACCCCTCTTAAAAGAGAAGGGCTTTTTTCTTATTTTACACGGATTTTTTTTCCGATTCCGATTGAATACTTGCTATCAAGTTTATTCCAATCCTTTATTTGTTTAATCGTGCTACCATATTCTACAGCAAGAGCAGATACTCAAGTTTATTCCAATCCTTTATTTGTTTAATCGTGCTACCATATTCTACAGCAAGAGCAGATAC
>NZ_JBFUIB010000918.1:0-1045 GCF_056402095.1 Peribacillus sp. P4_C12 | reverse complement strand
AGATGTCTCGGCAGCAGACTTAATAGGAGTGCTGTGCCAAATCCAGCAGGCGAATACGCCTGAAAGATGAGGAGGGTGTTTTTTATAGTTTAAAAGACCTCTTCTTATTGTTTAATCTCCTCATCTTTCAGGCGTATTCGCCTGCTGGATTTGGCACAGCACTCCTATTAAGTCTGCTGCCGAGACATCTTCGGGCCAGTCCCTCCGTCTCTCTTGATAAGAAGATCCAAATTACGTAATGATATTATCAAATGTTCCGATGTCTACGAGTAAAGAATCAGTCAGGTTAACAAGTTCACTGCATTGTTCATTGCTAAGTTGTCTTTTTGCAGCCCTAGCTTTTCATCCATTCACTCTAGGAAAGTGACATCGATACCCGCATCGAAAAGCAAATATAAGAGTACAGTATTTTGTGTATTTCCGCAAGGTGTAGCCTAAAGTATTTTATAAGGAGGTTTTTTCAAATGAGTAAAGAGGAACTTATGAACGATGATAAAGTACTTCATCTTTAATAGGAAAAGAGGAAAACAAAAAGAGGTCCTAGGACCTCTCAGCAAATTTGGTGTATTAACTTAGGTGAATTATTTTTAGGTGAGTTCACATCAGTTGATACCTCAAAAGCTTCCATCTGTTCAGTATCAAATGATTTTAAGTATTGCTGCAGATATGCAGTATCATTAATTGAAGGATCCAGCCAAGTCTTTTCATCTTCAGGTTTAAGTATAACTGGCATGCGATCATGAATACTAGTCATTAGCTCATTCGGAGTAGTGGTAATAACTGAGCAGGAATATATCGTGATACCTTCAGGTGATTTCCATGATTCCCAGAGACCAGCCATTCCAAATGGGGCATTACTCTTAAGTTTTATTCGCATAGGTATTTTACGTTCTGGTGCCTTCTTCCACTCATAAAAAGAGTCGGCAAGTATCAAACACCGTTTCTTCTTATACGAATTCTTAAAACTTGTTTTCTCAGCAATGGTCTCCGCTCGGGCATTAATCATCTTGTAGCCCATTTTCTCATCTTTTGCCCAGTAAGGTAT
>NZ_JBFUIB010000917.1:0-1047 GCF_056402095.1 Peribacillus sp. P4_C12 | reverse complement strand
GCATCTTTCCTTTCCATTTACATATTTGAACATTCTAGTTTGTCTAAGTAATTTAACATTTATACAATTACCTCTAGCTAAAATATCATTAATTTTAGGTAGTTATATCTTCTACTTTGTATCAAAAAGGAGTCTTGCCATAAAAGGTAAATAATTAATGTAACTAAAAAAGACACAATTCCTTGTACAAGAATTACGCCTAGTTAATAATCACAACAATAAAGGGCAGCTGAATATTTTCGCGAAAATTGAATAAAAGAGCCCATTAAAAATGAAACTGTCTAAATTATATAGTCACATGCAAAAACGATACTTCTAAACCTAAAACCCAGGCTAAGACATTTTACGGAAATAAAATGGAAACTTCCTTACAAGAAAAAAAAGAGAACATTAATTGCCACTCTTCCTTTTATTTCTAAATATCACTTAGCTATTTAAGATACATGATCTGCAGTTGCCCAATTGTTTATAGGTACTACTTTATATTTTACACCAGACTTAACTTTCAACATCGCCTTTCTTTATCAAAAAAATTTGGGATATGGGAGCACTCATTTTTCAGATGGAATACTTGTTAAAAACAAGAGGAAGATGCAAGCTTGTTGCTTACATCTTCCTAAAAAATTATTTGGATTGTGTCTTTTCTTCTTTCTCATCTGGAGAAATCAAATCTTTAGTAGAGTTTTTAAATTCTCTTAATGTGTTGCCAAAAGCACGTCCAATTTCGGGCAACTTAGATGGTCCAAATATGATGAGGGCAATGACTAAAATCAATATCAATCCAGGTATTCCAATATTTTGAAGCATTGTGTTTCCTCCTTTTGTCTTTCTCCTGAAAGCTAAAGTTATATTAAAGAGCCGCTAATGCTTTTGTTTTTTCCTCTATTTTCAAGAATGTTTTACTCATATTCCCAAATGAATCTATCGCATAAACTTCGATATCATAACTTATACCTGGCTGCAATCCCTTAACTGGCAGAACGAATGGGTTGGGTATAGGATCTTTGTAGAATTCTGAGAAAGCCCGAAACTCTTTCGCTATTTGTC
>NZ_JBFUIB010000916.1:0-1055 GCF_056402095.1 Peribacillus sp. P4_C12 | reverse complement strand
GAAGGTGCGAGACTCCTGCGGGAAAAGCGTGTCTAAGGGAGACCCCACAGGCGCAAAGGCGCCGAGGAGGCTCCCTGACCGCCCGCGGAAAGCGAGTGCCTGGAGTGGAAATCAACGTTCGAATTTTTACAATAAAAAACTGTAGACAATAATCAGCATCCTTTTTATTTAGTTTATTATGATGAAAAACAAACAAAGCAAATAAACGGTAGGGTGCCGGTTATGTATCATGTTCATCGACCAGAAAATAATCTCCTGATAATATCCTATTATTTGTAACTACTACAATTATTATTTTTTCGGGCTATATTCTTAAATCAAAAATGACTTATTGAGTCAATTTTAAATCCTTGTACTAGCAAGCTAATAATCTTATCCAGACAACAAATAATTCAATTATGAATTCTAATGCTGATAGAATCTATGCACCAGTACGATTTATTTTTGGCACACTCCTTGCATATTATTAGCATGACTTCTTTATTTTTTGAATGAAGAAAKGGGAGGACTAATGGATAGACCTTGGAACAAGCATATCCCGTCCGGAAATCCAATGGAAATTGATATACCTGAAATATCTTTAACAGACTTATTTTACCAATCAGTTGGACTGTATCCGGATAAAACAGCGATTACGTTTATGGATCAAACGTATACATATTCTGAGTTAGGGCAGTTAGTGAAAAGATGTGCCCGGATACTTGCTGATGATGGGGTTAAAAAGGGAGATCGTGTGGCTATTATGCTGCCCAATTGTCCTCAATATCCGATTAGTTTTTTTGGAACGCTTTTGAATGGTGCGATCGTTGTTCAAATCAATCCAATGTATAAGGCGAACGAATTGATACATGTACTAAAAGATTCAGGTGCAAGACACATCCTTGTGCTCGATAAACTTTATCCCACGGTAGAAGCGATATTAACAGAAACACGTGTTGAAAAGACAATAAGCGTGTCTATGGAAAATGGCAGGTGTGAGCTGACAAAAAGGCTTATGAAAATAATAGAGGCAGATTTTACTGTACCAATTGAACCTGATGAAGATGTTGCTGTCC
>NZ_JBFUIB010000915.1:0-1058 GCF_056402095.1 Peribacillus sp. P4_C12 | reverse complement strand
GAACTATATCCGAAAGGGATGGCTGGATTTAAGCGTTTTACAGAACTTCTGGATATAGAGCCAGATGTCGAGGATAAAAAGAATGCATTTGCCGTTAATGCTCTTTTAGGTGATATTTCTTTTAATGATGTCACTTTTAATTATGAAGACAAAAAAACTGTTTTAAAAGGCATTGATTTGAATATCAAAGCTGGTGAAACCATTGCTTTTGTAGGTCCATCCGGAGCTGGAAAAACGACTATCTGTTCGTTAATCCCTAGATTCTATGATGTTATTTCCGGTTCAATTTCTATTGATGGAATTGATATTCGAGAGATGACAAAAAAATCACTACGGTCACAAATAGGCATAGTCCAGCAAGATGTGTTTCTTTTTACAGGAACATTAAAAGAGAATATCTCATACGGATTGCTTAATGCAACGCATGAACAAATTCAAGAAGCAGCAAGAAAAGCCCATCTAGAGGCTTTCATTGAAGGATTACCAGAAGGATATGAAACTCAAATAGGTGAGCGAGGTTTAAAGTTATCGGGAGGACAGAAACAAAGAATTGCAATCGCCAGGATGTTCTTAAAAAATCCGCCGATATTAATTCTCGATGAGGCAACATCTGCGCTTGATACTGAAACCGAAAGAATCATCCAGCAGGCACTTACCGAACTTGCTGAAAATAGAACTACACTTATTATCGCCCACCGATTAGCAACGATTCGAAACGCCGACAAAATTATTGTTGTTACAGAAGAAGGAATTGCTGAAGAGGGCCGCCATGAAGACTTACTTAAGCAAGGTGGTATCTTTGCTAATCTGCATAAATTACAATTTCAAAAATAATAGTGATCTAAAGCTACATGTCCTTTCATTGAGGATATGTAGCTTTTATTAATTTATTTGAATTATTCCTCAGTTATTGAATTAATTCCAATTAATGATAACAAAGTTGCGGAAAAAAAGTTCTGTTTTATTTAAAACTCATGAAAATTATCACTTAATCCGTTATTATATAGGTAATAAAGAATGGTTTAAGGAGCTGTTAAACGTTCGTTATGGTATAAAAG
>NZ_JBFUIB010000914.1:0-1058 GCF_056402095.1 Peribacillus sp. P4_C12 | reverse complement strand
CTGGTCCCGTGGTGTAGCGGTTAACATGCCTGCCTGTCACGCAGGAGATCGCGGGTTCGATTCCCGTCGGGACCGCCATTTATTTCTTTTTGAAAAAACACTTGCTAGAATTAAATTATTGTGATATAATATTAATCTGGCTGTTAATTAGTAATTGATTATTGGGCTATAGCCAAGCGGTAAGGCAACGGATTTTGATTCCGTCATGCGAAGGTTCGATCCCTTCTAGCCCAGCCATTTTATTTAGAGCCATTAGCTCAGTTGGTAGAGCATCTGACTTTTAATCAGAGGGTCGAAGGTTCGAATCCTTCATGGCTCACCATTTTATTTCGCGGGTGTGGCGGAATTGGCAGACGCACCAGACTTAGGATCTGGCGCCGCAAGGCGTGGGGGTTCAAGTCCCTTCACCCGCACTGATAATTTTCTTCTTGACAACAAGTTGAAAAAGGTGTTAGACTTACAAAGTCGCTTTCGCGGTCGTGGCGGAATGGCAGACGCGCTAGGTTGAGGGCCTAGTGGGGGAAACCCCGTGGAGGTTCAAATCCTCTCGGCCGCACCAAAAACATCATAGAAATTAGCGCCCGTAGCTCAATTGGATAGAGCATCTGACTACGAATCAGAAGGTTGTAGGTTCGACTCCCGCCGGGCGCACCATATTTACGGGAAGTAGCTCAGCTTGGTAGAGCACTTGGTTTGGGACCAAGGGGTCGCAGGTTCGAATCCTGTCTTCCCGACCATTCTTTCTTAGAAATAATTTGAAAAATTAAATGCGGGTGTAGTTTAGTGGTAAAACCTCAGCCTTCCAAGCTGATGATGAGAGTTCGATTCTCTTCACCCGCTCCATTATTGCTCTTTGAAAACTGAACAAAACAAAGCGCCAACGTTAAATTTTAAGTGAGCACACACTATCAAAAAAGCAAAATGAGCAAGTCAAACATTTCTTCGGAGAGTTTGATCCTGGCTCAGGACGAACGCTGGCGGCGTGCCTAATACATGCAAGTCGAGCGAATCGATGGGAGCTTGCTCCCTGAGATTAGCGGCGGACGGGTGAGTAACAC
>NZ_JBFUIB010000913.1:0-1058 GCF_056402095.1 Peribacillus sp. P4_C12 | reverse complement strand
ATCCATGGGATAATGAAATATTAAAGGAAGGGATGGTTATCGCATTCGAACCATTTATCTCAACCTTTGAAGAAGAAGCATTACAAAAAGAAGACGGTTGGACCTATGCCACAGAAAAAAGCTATGTAGCTCAATTGGAACATACGATTATCCTTACTAAAAATGGTCCAATTATTGTCACACTTTAATTCAAACATACGCGAAAAAGAAAAATATATGGAGTTCGCTTACTAACGGATGCGTTAGCGCCATAAGAAGGCCGCCAATTGGCGGCCTTTTGAATGTRYGATTCTTTMWATTATCATACATTCAAATTAGAGAAAAAAATACCCTTGTTCAACTATCGGGGCAGTTTAGTTCAAGAATGAAAGATGATAAAATTTAGAATATATAGGCTAAATTTCAGTGTTAAGGGGGCGAGTATGAGAGAAGAAATTAAAATTCAAGTAAGAAAATTAGTTGGTTTGAAATTACAGAATGCAGGAAGGGCATCTAACCTCTTTTGGCTAGGCTTTGGGGATATAGTTGAAATAATCCGAAGGGGCAAAAGGGCCCATTTTCCCGCTGGTGCCGGTTATCAGAAAATGGGCCATTTTTAAAAAGGTAAGAAAGAAAATACTGTCACGCCACAGTCCTTGATACTGTGGTATTTTTTGTACATGGGGTACCACCTGGCGGAACCCCTTATATGAAATCAATGGATTAACGATAATCAATAAATATCCTCGTTCTTCCAAGTAATGAACGACTGGAGTTTGATAATGTCCAGTGGCTTCAAAAACGACTGAAGGCTTCTGACCAGACTCTTTCTTTACATCCTCAAGAAACGCTACAAGTAAATTAAGTCCCTCAACAGTATGAGTTATTTTAAAACTCTTTTGATAAGGTTTACCCTTATCAAAAAATGCTTGAACCTGACTTTCCCCTTTTGAAATATCCAGACCAACGACTGGATTCATTCTAAATCTCCTCCTAATCTAGTGGATTACCGGCACCTCTATTTCTCCTTGCAGTGTGACAGCTTCTCTTGTTTTACGAGTTTTAGGTCGTTTTAGGTC
>NZ_JBFUIB010000912.1:0-1060 GCF_056402095.1 Peribacillus sp. P4_C12 | reverse complement strand
GCCATTGAAGATCGAATTAGGAATACAGCTTAAGATTTAACTTTTTAGTGTCCAAAACATTGACTAAAATCCAGTATTTGTTAATTTATTTACAACATTGTTAAATATCTATAGTTTGTATATAGTTTCGGTAAATTTGGTCATGTCCTCTCTCAATCAATGTTATTTATATATAATATGTCAGACTATTTGACAAGGTTCGATAATAACTTACATATCTTCTTAGGGGAGTAAAAGTTGAGGTACGAAAAATGGTTGAACGAATTTAATTCTAAAAAATTGAGTTGCAGAAATTTTTTGGGTACATCTGGCAAAGTAGCTTTAGCTACAACAATTGGGCTAACAACCTCTAATTCATTGGCAAATAAGGATGTAGAAGCTTTATTCACATCTAATGAATATCCATTTACTCTAGGAGTTGCATCCGTTACCAGATGGCGTCGTATTATGGACAAGATTAGCTCCTGATCCTACTGCTGGAGATGGTTTAGGTGGGATGATGGATAAAAGTATTCGTGTCGAGTGGGAAATGGCAGAAGATGAAAAGTTTAATAAGGTAGTAAGACACGGAACAGAGGTAGCAATGTCAGAGCTTGCTCATTCTGTTCACGCAGAAGTATATGACCTGAAACCAGGACGGGAGTATTATTATCGATTTAAAACTGGAAATGAGATAAGTCCAGTAGGAAGGACCAAAACGGCTCATGCATGAGGAACACATTTAAACAGTCTTTCGTTGGCGTTTTTGCCAACTCTGGGTGGGAGGCCGTTACGCTGCCTACCGTGATATGGCACAGGGAGACTTCGATTTTGTTTTCCATCTTGGAGACTATATCTATGAGAAAAAGACCTCGGAAACCCTTGCAGATTTCTGTATCTACATGCTCTTTATAAAACTTCACCAGACTTACAGGCTGTCCATGCAGCGTTTCCCGTTTATTGTAACGATAGATGATCATGAGGTAGAAAACGACTGGGCGAATGGCATTTCACAACCGGATGGGGAGGAATCCAATCAGAATTTTCTTGCCGTTCGGGCTGCAACGTTCCAGGCATATTA
>NZ_JBFUIB010000911.1:0-1063 GCF_056402095.1 Peribacillus sp. P4_C12 | reverse complement strand
TACGATAATGAAGGAACCAATCAGCCCACCGACACAAACCCGCCATAGAGCAACCCTTCGTTTGAGAATAATTGCAGACCAATATAAAAGGAGGCAGTCAAATGACCAATTCAACAACCAGATCACATCTAAATATAAGGTCAAACACCCTCCCCTCCTTTTAGGAACTAACCTTCCACTTGCAAAAAGTATAGCGTACCTTCCCTTAGAAAGTGTGTCACTTTTTGTACTGAAAACTTAAGAGTTTTTCAGTCATTTTTTCCCTTTTTGTAGAAAAACAGCTATTGATATTTTCAATTAAGTCATAGAGACTATCCTGCTCCCTTTTATTGCTGTCGATTTATGTTTCAAAAGATAAAGAATTTCTTCCCGCCCGTTATCTTTTTCTCCTTAAGATGATGAAAGTTCAAAATACAAATAAAACGTCTGCTCGGAAACGTTCTTCACCTATTTTTCAAATGAGAATGTCTAGTTGTTTTTACTACGTTTAAAAGGGCATTGAGTGCAATGAATACCCCTAAGCCACTTCTCAGTTTACTCTTAGTTAGAAATCCATTAGTCAGATACAGAGAAACGGTGTAAAGCTATTGATAGTAACTCTTTGAAGACCATAGAGTATTTAATGCGCTTATCAGATGATTTCAATCAAAATCCAGCTTTTCAGCAGAGATTTTTTAAAAACACAAAAAACCGTTCCCATTGGGAACGGTTCATTATGGTTAAGAAATTAACGCCTTCTATTACGGTTACGAAGGAAGGTTGGAATATCCAGAGCCTCATCACCTTGATTAGTATTACGCACAGGCTGCTCATTGACTTCTTCTCTCTTCACTTCACGCTTAACATTTGACTGTGGCGTTTGTTGTGTCTGAGGTCTAGGTTGCTGCTGTTGTCCAAGTGTTGGACGTCCAGCAGGCCGTATTGAAGATTCAACCTCGTTAAACCCAGTTGCAATAACTGTAACGACGATTTCATCTTTAAGATTTTCATTGATAACCGAACCGAAAATCATGTTTACGTCTTGATCGGATGCAGTAGCCACGATATCGGCTGCTTCCTGAAC
>NZ_JBFUIB010000910.1:0-1065 GCF_056402095.1 Peribacillus sp. P4_C12 | reverse complement strand
TCCAATTGCCTTAGTTCCAGCAAACTGGATAAGATACCCGAATAGGAGTGGAGCAATAATGCTTGTTGAACTTGATAGAGCCACATAGGTCCCTTGAGCCTTTCCAATGTTTTTGGGAGAAAAGAATTCCATTAATATGGCGGGTGCGAGTGAAAGAATAACAATCGCAAAACCCGGAGCAAGGATGAAGAATAGAATGGAAATAGCACTAGAATTAAAGGCATTTGCAAGAAATAAACAAATAGCGGATAGCACCATCGTAATCCCTGCAACATTTATTCGTGCTTTACGAATATCTCCTGTTTTTCGATAAAGCCGATCCGATAACAAGGCAAATACAATTTGGCAAATGGCAGCAAAAAGAAAAGGTAAAGACACTGCAAGTTTCAACATTTTTCCATCAAAATGTTGAATTTCGGTAAAATATGCAGGAAACCATACCGCTTGAACGGACAATAACCAATAGGCACAACCTGCACACAAAACGATAAAAATAAAATTTTTAGATAAAAGATACGGAAGAAACTGACGCCAAGAAACATTAGAAGAAATTATTGAGTGCTTATCTTCTTGATCAAAAGCATACGAACCGATTTCTTTAGGGCTTTCTTTTCCAAGAATCAACCATAAAACTAGCACCATTAGTCCAACAATCCCCATTGCTATAAAAGCAGATCTCCATCCATATCCATTGATCAAGGAGATTAATAATGGCGAAGCAATCGCGGGCCCGATTGTTGCTCCAAAGAGAACAGCGCCAAAGCCTATACCATGTCTATGTTTAGGGAACCATTTTCCTATTATTGAAGTTGATATAGCAACAGCAGGACCTTCTCCTGCTCCCAAGACCATTCTTGTTATTACTAGCAGAGACAGACTGGAAACAAAAGGTGTGGTAAATTGAACAATCAACCAGACAAACGAGATCCAAGTAAACATTTTTTTCGTATTTCTTGAATCGGCCATTCCCCCTATAATGAAAGAGGAGAAGGTAAAGAACCAAAAGAACGAACTGCCGACAATTCCCCATTGTGAAGGACTTAAATGTAACTCTTTCATTAGAGG
>NZ_JBFUIB010000909.1:0-1068 GCF_056402095.1 Peribacillus sp. P4_C12 | reverse complement strand
CCCAATACAGACCAACGAACCTGTTACAAAGCATGATTTAATGAAGCTTTCCCATTATTTAGAACTGGCAGTCAGTACAACTTTAGAATCCTCCCCCCCCTCATACCTTCTTAGTAATCGTGAAGTCGAAGTCCTACAATATTTAGCTAATGGTCTAGGGTTAAAACAAATGGCACCAAAGATGAGGGTAAGTGAATACACTGTTAGGGATTATATTTCTTCTGCCATTAGGAAATTAGGAGTCAATCATCGTACAGAGGCTGTAGCTGTCGCTATCCGGCACAAGATAATTATTTAAAAGAATATAAAACAAAAAAACCTTCATAGAAGGTTTCAGACTGTAGACAAACTCGATGGAAATCGAGTTTGTCTACAGTTTTTTTAAGGGTTTTAAAAATTCGAACGTTGATTTCCACTCCAGGCACTCGCTTTCCGCGGGCGGTCCGAGCCTCCTCGGCGCCTTTGCGCCTGTGGGGTCTCCCTTGGACGCTTTTCCCGCAGGAGTCTCGCACCTTCCGTTCCAATCAACTTTGTTTTAACAATTAGATTTAACCGCTTTTKCCTACAGTCYTTTTTGTTTTAAAATAGGAGTATTAAAACTTGAGGTGATGACGATGCTTTCGAAACATAATTCTATTCAGCGAGATCAACTTGAAATGATTACTTTGGATCAACTGGTGCCAGCGAACCATWTGGTTCGTAAAATTGAGGCRGCCATTGACTTCACTTTCATTTATGACTTGGTGTAAGATATGTATTCAGAGATAGGGCGCCCAAGTATTGATCCAGTTATTTTAGTTAAATTGACATTCATTCAATATACCTTCGGTATTCGTTCGATGCGTAAAACAATTGAAGAAGTTGAAACGAATATGGCTTACCGTTGGTTTTTAGGTTACGGTTTCCGTGATAAAGTACCTCACTTCTCAACGTTCGGGAAAAATTATGAGCGTCGCTTTAAAGATACAGACCTGTTTGAACAGATTTTTTATCGTATCTTAATGACAGCTTCAGAAAGAAAGTTAATAAGTGCAGAGCACGTATTCGTTGATTCAACACATGTGAAAG
>NZ_JBFUIB010000908.1:0-1069 GCF_056402095.1 Peribacillus sp. P4_C12 | reverse complement strand
GATTAAGGATGGCAAGATCGTCGCCAAGGAAAATGTCGAGGACCTCCGCGAAAGTAGTGGGAAATCGGTGGTCGGGTGGCTGAAGGGACATCATAGGTAAATTGTATGACTCCAAATTAGTATTTGGAGTTTTTTTTATTGTGAAAAAACGTATTGGTTACTATAAAGGGGAAATATCAGCATCTTAAAAAAAAACCAAGAGAATGCATCGAATAATAAAGGAAAGACCGATACCGTGAAAGTGAGTAGTTAAGGTGAACAACTCAAAAGGGAGTGTGTTTGCTAAATTAACGGGAAAGGGGAAAAGAGTGACATCTTCCATTAAGCAAGTCGGTAAAAAATCAGGAAAGGTCTATGTGACAGTTACAAAATCCGGGCAAAAGGAAAGTGCCCGTGTGCTAATTTCATATATGAAGGAAAAATAATAATGTAGCTTCGGAAAAGTTTCCGAGGTTTTTTTTGATTGCATGGAGAAAAGCCCTTGCATCTTTTATGGGGGAACGAGGATTTACTTTAAAATGGGTGATTAGCAAAGTCCCTATTAGAAAGAAGGCGCATATATATGCAGTACGGATATCATTAAAGTATAAATAACTATTGGAGGCTAAAGGAAAAATGGCAGAGACTGTTAATTTACCGTACCTTGAAGCTTTGAAAGGTAAATTTGTGAAGGTGTTTAAAGGCGGGCCGGATTCTAGAGAAGGCAAGCTATTAGAAGTGAAGGACGATTATATTGTTCTTCAAACAGAAGATAATCAATTAGTTTATTATGCCAGTCAGTATTTGAAAATGGTAATCGGGCAAGCGAAAAAAGCCAGTGTTGATGTATTACCGGTAGATGAAGCGCGTGTTTTTCCAAATACTTATTTGGGATTATTGGAAACACTTGTCGCTAGCTCCATTAAAGTGAATGGTGGAGGGCCGGAATCAAAGATTGGCCGGGTTTTAGATGCAAAAGAGGAGTTTTTAGTGTTATCCACCGAGAAGGACGGGCTTGTCGTATTCCCGTTTTCAAACGTTAAAAATGTAACCATCTTGGAAAGCCAATCTAATGATGATTCATCTGAGG
>NZ_JBFUIB010000907.1:0-1069 GCF_056402095.1 Peribacillus sp. P4_C12 | reverse complement strand
GGAATACTGTTTGCCCTATCCTGGATAAATTGTTCAAAACTCACTCCCATTCGCCGTGCTGTTTCTTTCGTCATTTCGGTTTCAATAAAACCAGGTGCTACCGAATTAGCCGTTATTCCATATTTACCAAGTTCAATTGCGAGTGTTTTTGTTAACCCCTGCAACCCCGCTTTTGCCGCTGCATAATTAGCCTGACCGCGGTTACCTAGTGCCGAGGTGGAAGATATATTAATAATTCTCCCATATTTGTTTTCAACCATATACTTCTGAGCCGCACGAACCGCATTGAAAGTACCTTTTAAATGCACGTCCATTACTGTCTGCCAATCTGAATCGGTCATTTTAAATAGTAAATTATCTCGAATGACACCTGCATTATTCACGAGAATATCTAGCGAACCGAACGTATCAGCTATTTCTTTTACTGATGCTTCTACCTCTTCTGAATCCACCACATTGGCGACCCTTGTAAAAATGGTATGGCCTTGATCCCTTAGTTCATTTCCTGTTGAGGTCAAAACTTCCTCATTTATATCTATGATAGCAACCTTTGCGCCTTCACTTGCAAATAGTTCTACGATTGCCCGTCCAATTCCCCTGCTTCCACCAGTAACTAAAGCGGTTTTCCCTGCAAATCTTCCTGTCATAATCTTTTCCTCCTAATCTATTATAAAAATTGTCCTAATTTAACATGTCCTCTAATTAAATTCCGTGAAATAATCATGCGCTGTATTTCATCGGTCCCATCATATATTCTCCAAAGTCTTGCCTCACGGTACCAGCGCTCAATTGGAAGTTCCTTCGTATAACCCATGCCCCCATGTATTTGCAACACGCGATCAACGACACGATTCCCCATATTTGCTCCATAGAGTTTAGCCATAGAAGCTAGATGACGATTGTCTTCTCCATGATCTAGTGTGTAGGCGGCATTTAACACAAGCCACCTTGCAGCTTCGATTTCAACAGCCGAGTCAGCAATCTGCCATTGAATAGCCTGGCGCTCAGCGATTGGTTTACCGAATGTGACGCGTTCTTTTGCATAATCTATAGCCATTTGCAGCAATCT
>NZ_JBFUIB010000906.1:0-1070 GCF_056402095.1 Peribacillus sp. P4_C12 | reverse complement strand
AAGTGAAGTCAATGGCCCCCTCAATTTTACGAACCAAATGGTTCGCTGGCACCAGTTGATCCAAAGTAATCATTTCAAGTTGATCTCGCTGAATAGAATTATGTTTCGAAAGCATCGTCATCACCTCAAGTTTTAATACTCCTATATTAAAACAAAAAAACTGTAGTCAAAAGTCAAAAGTTATTTCTAATTGTTAAAACAAAGTTGATTGGAACGGAAAGCGAGTGCCTGGAGTGGAAATCAACGTTCGAATTTTTACAACCCCTCAAAAAAACTGTAGACAAACTCGATTTTCATCGAGTTTGTCTACAGTCTGAAACCCCGTTCTTGTAAGACGGGGTTTTTTAAGTTGGATAATATAAGATCATACTTAATCGAGTTAATGTTTCCCCTGAATTAAGATAGTCATGGGGTTTGTCAGCCTTGAATCTGATAGAATCACCATTTCTTACTGTGTATTCATTGTTATTTACACGTACAGTTAGTTCCCCTTCAAAAACAGTTAAGAACTCTTCAGTTCCCTCTCTGTGCGAATCAGCACTTAGGAATCCACCTTTTTCTATCTCGATTGAATAAACTTCAAAACGTTTATCATCTTCGAAGGGAAAGTAGGGATAGACTCGATATTTTCCGTTGTCTTCAGATAATGTTTGAATATCACTTCTTAGAACAACTTTTGTATCTGGCTGCGGATTATTTATTAGAGAAGTAAAAGAGATCTTTAAGCCATTTGCAATTTTCCAGATCGTTGTAATAGTGGGACTCGATCCTCCTCTTTCAATTTGACCAATCATTGTTTTACTTACTCCGGTCAGCTCTGCGACTCTTTCAAGGCTTAATTTTTTACTTTCTCTAAAGGCTTTTAAGTTTTTTGCAAGGATAAGATTTATTTCCTCCATAAATACACTCCTTTATATACAATATAACGTCTGTATTGTACAATAAAAAGTAAATCGTTATATTGTTCATTTTAGACATTATAACATACATGACAGAAGGAGGGCCCAATATGCCTTTATTGTCGTTTTTGCTATTTGTTTTTGTTACTAGTTTTACACCAGGTCCTAATA
>NZ_JBFUIB010000905.1:0-1073 GCF_056402095.1 Peribacillus sp. P4_C12 | reverse complement strand
GACTAGAAGTGAGTGAACAAAAATCAAAGGATTCTGAGAACATTACAAAGAGAGAATAAGGTTCTTCTAATTTTGAAATCAAGGAATAATCCCACTTTTTTAAAAGAAATAAAGAAATTCAGTAAAAAATATTGTATAGTTAAAAGCAAGGTGTTCGAACAAACATTCGATTGTGATATGTAAGATAACTTCTTAGAAGAACAGGAGAGAGACAGTGAACGGGACAGCGCATATGGCATTAGGAGCAGCAGTGGGATTTTTAACAGCAAACACACTTCAAACCGATCCAACCACTACTTTATTCTTAGTTGGGGTTGGGGGTGTTTCAGGTCTAATGCCCGACATGGATATTGACGGAAAGTTAAGCAATAGAATTACCTTTTCACACAAGTTCATCCGAACGTTAGCACAAACCATCGGGATTCTCATGATTATTTATAGCGTTTTGGAGGGTTCTGAAACGGAAAAGTGGGTTGGTGTAGGAGCAGGAATTGGCATTATTATAATATCTACATATATAACGCAAAGGCATATGCTGACCCTGACAGGATTAGGGGTATTAGGAGGCGGCCTATCTTTACAGGAAAACTGGTTATGGCTGTTAGGTATCTATATAATTCTAGCATCTTTCACACCTCATAGAAGTTATACGCATTCGATTGCTGGCATCGTTTTCTTTGGCGTCATTGCTCATCAATTCGAATCATCTTTGGGGATAGAGGGGATTTTCACTACTTGTATACTAGGCTACATAAGTCATTTAATTGCGGATATGAAATTTTTACCTTTTAATAGACGAGGAGTAAAGTTATTCTTGCCATTTTTCTCAAAGGAATTTTAAGTAAAAGAAACAGTGGTTCTATCAGAACCACTGTTTCTTTTACTATTCATCATGAGATATGGTATTTTTTGATAAAGTAAAAAAATATTAAATATAAAATAATAGGAAATAGTAACTATTATAGGGTAAATTTAACTTATCTTCCTCATTTTCAGATGATACGATTCTTGATCAGTTAGAGTTTTTGGACAGACGCTTAGATAGATTTGACAGACTTGAGTATGTTCACTTG
>NZ_JBFUIB010000904.1:0-1080 GCF_056402095.1 Peribacillus sp. P4_C12 | reverse complement strand
GGTCTTCCACCATTGCTTTCTCAAGGGCTTGTACCGATTTATCTCGGCCTACATCTAAATGAAGTACCATCGTTGGATATACAAGCAGTCCTCTAAGCGGCAGGAGGGGGACGATGATTTCTTTATCAGTCATTTCCTGACACCTCCATCTAATTAGTATCGTCGTTGTAAACTATTTACCCATGTTCTCAACCTTTTAACAATTCTATCCTATTTATATAGAAGTGTCTATTTGTTTACCTTAACACGTTTCTACTGCTTTTATTATCTCCAATATTAGATAAAAAAGCACGTATGAACAAGCTATTATTTTTCTGTTAGGTTTATTTCGAGAAATTGTTATGGTCCTTAAAATGCCCCGGTCTGATCAAACCGGGGCCATTCTTTTATACACTTTCTTTTTTCGATAGGTCCAAGGATGTGAGAATTTGTTCCGACATCAACTCTTTTTTCAGTGCCCGGTCAAATACTTCTTTCACATTCGAAACGGGAATGATCTCAATATCCTTGATTTCTTGGAGCAATGGCTGCATGTTTTCTGATGGAATGATTACTGTCTTTGCTCCAGCCAGTTTTGCAGCCTTGATTTTCGGAATGACTCCGCCAATCGGTTTAACGCCGCCATGAATGCTGATTTCTCCAGTCATCGCTAGTGTGTGATCAACAGGGATTTTATAGATTGCCGAGTAAATACCTGTAGCCATTGCAATTCCCGCTGAAGGGCCATCTACAGGACTTCCACCAGGAAAGTTTACATGGATATCAAATTGGTCGGCCGGCACTCCCATCGAACGTAAAACCGTGATTACATTTTCAATTGAACCTTTTGCCATGCTCTTGCGGCGAATTGATTTCCCATTCCCCCCGCCGATGCTTTCTTCTTCAACAATACCGGTTATATTTATCGAACCGGTTTCATTGGAGGCCGCCATAACTGTTACCTCAATTTCTAGCAATGCCCCGCTGTTGGGCCCGTATACGGCAAGACCGTTAACGAGGCCAATTTTTGAATTAGATTCAATTTTCCGATCCATTCGCGGTGTCAGTTGGCTGCTATGAGCCATCCAATCAATATCTTCT
>NZ_JBFUIB010000903.1:0-1080 GCF_056402095.1 Peribacillus sp. P4_C12 | reverse complement strand
GAATAATGGAAACATCAGACCTGTGATTACGATTTTCAAACAAAAAGATGATGAAAAAAAGGTGGATATTTGGAATCACCAGCTTATCCGCTACGCAGGGTATGAAACAGAACATGGTGTTATTGGAGATCCAAGTTCAGTAGAATTTACGAAGCAATGCCAAGCGTTAGGGTGGGAAGGGAAATTTGGATCTTTTGATGTTTTACCACTTGTAGTCCAGTTGGACGGAAAAGAACCGAAACTTTATGAAATTCCTAAAGAGCTAGTTAAAGAAGTTCCAATCAGCCATCCTGAATTTTCCTGGTTCACAGATCTTGAGATTAAATGGTATGCAGTTCCAATCATTTCAGGCATGAGACTTGAAATCGGCGGTATTACATATTCTGCTGCACCATTTAATGGCTGGTATATGGGGACGGAGATTGGTGCGAGAAACCTTGCAGATGAGGATCGCTACAATATGCTTCCCAAAATAGGCGAGAAGATGGGTTTGAATATTAAACGGGAATCTAATCTATGGAAAGATCGAGCCTTGATTGAATTAAATGAAGCGGTCCTTTATTCCTTTAAAAAATATGGCGTTAGCATTGTGGATCACCATACAGCCGCTAAACAGTTCAAGAAATTTGAGGAAAGAGAATCCTCTTGTAACCGAAAAGTAACGGGGGATTGGACATGGTTAATTCCTCCAGTCTCACCAGCTACGACACACGTTTTTCATAAACCGTATAACAATGAAATAATGAAGCCGAATTTCTTTTATCAAAAGCCTCCATATAATTAGAGGTTTACGTTAACTTACATTGGGTATATTTATATTAATCCAACGTAAGGAGGAAGGTAATGATGGCATTAGGAAGAAACGTAGTATTGCTAGGAGTCGGAGTTGCCGGAGTCTCGTTTTTATCAACAAAAACGAACAGAGGAAAAGTGAAGGATATATGGACCAATGCAAAAGATAAGACTATGAGCTTATGGCAAAAAAAGCATTCAGATTTGGATCCTTTAATTGAAAAGGCAGGTCACCCGGATCCGTATGATCATGAAGATAATAAAATGGTTGACGAAGGCGCTATGTAC
>NZ_JBFUIB010000902.1:0-1080 GCF_056402095.1 Peribacillus sp. P4_C12 | reverse complement strand
GTGGTGGGTAGTTCAATCACTGGTGAAAAGCGTGCCTCTTCAATTTTATTACGTAATTTTTTATATTTCCTACTCATCGTCGGCTGGCTGACTTCCAATACCTTTGCCGCTAGTTTTAATGATTTGTATTGTTCCATTGCCATGTTGATCAGTTGTTCCTCCACAAGTTCGACTGCTTCTTGCAAAGGCATTAGAAAATCGATAACAGGTAGTGAAGTGGGTTTGGGCCCTTTAAAAGGGAGGACCTCTTTAACCAATGCAACATCCAAATCAGGTATTCCGCTTGTAATCACAAGCCTCTCAACTGTATTTTCAAGGTCGCGCACGTTACCGGGCCATTGATAGATACATAGCAAGTCGATTGCATCCGGGGTGAAGGCTACATTTCGATTGTACAGTGTATTGTACTACCTCTTGATATGATGGAGGTGTCCCAAAGCTCGCCRGCGAAACGGACAAATACATCAACACCAGGAGGCCAAACATGAAGTATAACCCCCAAAAAAAAATCTCTTAAATTACTACTGAAACACTAATTAACGGTGTCGATATTGCAAAATTCAAACATGTAGCCAGAGCTCAAGACTTTAACGATGTGTGTCTTCTATTCGCTTATTCGTAGTCTTTAATTCACATAATTATTAGAGTTTTTTGTGTGTTACAATAAAGACATCAGCATACACTATCTCTTATTTTCTAACGAGAAACTTAGATAAAGAGTAACATTTTAGAATTAAAAGCTATAACACTATATTTATAGAAAGGGGAAAAGAACATGAATGAGATTAGAAATATTTATTGCGTTGGTCGAAACTACGTAGCACATGCAAAGGAATTAAATAATGAGGTACCTACTTCCCCATTTCTATTTTCTAAGCCTACCCATGCCTACATGGAAGCAAATGGTCAAGAGATTTACCTGCCTGGCAATCGTGGTTCTGTCCATTTTGAAACTGAACTTGTCATAAAGATTGGAAGACAACATGAAGTAGGCATGAAGGTAGATGAAGTGATAGAAAGTATGGGGATTGGGATCGATTTTACTTTACGGGAAGTTCAAAGTGAACTTAAGAAACAAGG
>NZ_JBFUIB010000901.1:0-1081 GCF_056402095.1 Peribacillus sp. P4_C12 | reverse complement strand
GTCATTGGGAGTTTGTCATGATGTTTATTCCTAAAAAAGGAATAGATGACGTTCCTTTGGATCAAGTAACCTTTAACAAATGGCTTGCTGCAATTTTAGCCTTAATTGTCGGTTTGGGTTCAGGGATTGTCGGTGCAGCCGGTGGATTCTTATTAGTTCCTATTATGCTAGTCGTCTTGAAAATCCCAACTAGGGTAACAATCGCCTCTTCCTTAGCGATTACATTCATTTCATCGATTGGCGCAACGGTAGGGAAAATCTCAACAGGGCAAGTTGACTTCTATCCTGCCTTAATCATGGTTATAGCTAGCTTAATAGCGTCTCCACTAGGAGCGATCTCTGGTAAAAAAATGAATACAAAAATACTTCAAGTCATCTTAGCTTTATTAATTTTGGCAACGGCTATGAAAATTTGGATGGGGATTTTGTCATAAGATTTTTGGGGATATTGGACCCTTAACTTGACAGGGTCGGGGTCCTGAGTTCGAATCCCTCTCAGGTCATCAACTACCAAAGGCTCAAATCCTTGATATCACAGGGGTTTGGGTCTTTTTTTGTTTATAAAAATATAGTTCATTTTGTATTATTTACTCAAGTGATGGCGTATTGGTGGCGGATAGAGAAGCATTTAAATGTATTACAGGACAATGATTTGTAATAATTAATATTTCAAGGAACTTTGGATAAAGCTTTTTGCTTATTCAGCTAAAGATTGTGGTTAAAAATAAGACCATCACCGATTCGGTGTTAGTCTTATTAAAATTAATTGTTAGTGTAGAAAGTGTAAAATCAGCCCAACTTGTCTTCGAATTGTATCGATAATCATATGAGTCAATGCAAAGAGAACTGGAAATTTTTATTCAGAAATTGGTTGAACTTTTTGCTTCCGCTGATGTTTAACTTTTTTGCTTCCAAAATGTGGTGCCTGCAAGAAAAAAGATAATTCCCCGTGAATATACTTATCAACATCTTGACGTAAAAGTGCTCACCATCTGGTATTATGGAAGTGAAATAATCGTTTTCATGTTCATTTTTTTTGAACCGAAAATTTTAGGCAAAAAAGGTGCTCACAATAATGATG
>NZ_JBFUIB010000900.1:0-1087 GCF_056402095.1 Peribacillus sp. P4_C12 | reverse complement strand
CAAGACCTTCTTTTGCTTTAAGTGTCAGCGGAAGAATGCCTTCTTTCGATAAAGCTATGATGGCCTCCATTCGCTCCCCTTTATAGAACACTTCGCCCTCTCCCATCAATACAAGTGCCAAATGAGAAAGAGGCGCCAAGTCCCCACTCGCCCCTAGCGAGCCTTGCTGAGGGATGACCGGATGGATATGCGCATTCAAAAGCTCAAGCAAACGCTCAATGACAACAGGACGAACGCCGGAAAACCCTTTTAATAGCGCGTTGGCGCGGAGAAGAACCATAGCTCTTGAAACCAATTCAGGAAACGGTTCTCCTACTCCGCATGCATGGGAATGAATCAAATTCCACTGCAGCTGCTCTACGTCACCTGCATCAATCAACACATCGCTGAATTTTCCAAAACCGGTTGTAATACCATAGACTACTTTCTTTTGTTTCACGATATTTTCAACAGCTTCCCTACTTTTTTCCACTTTCTTAACACTATCGGCTGAAGCCGTGACAAACGCATTACCATACAATACTTTTTTCGCCTCTTCAATTGTTAAAGATTGGCCCGTTAACATAATCATTTCCTACACCCCTTATTCTTTTTTTAAAACAAACAAAAAGGAGGCTATATTGACAGACTTATCCAGTCGTCAATACAGCCCCCTATTTCACTAAATAACTATAGGCTTTAAATTATTTAAATGTGGTTAATTYTCAAGCTAACCGGTTCATGTTCAAATCCCCGAACTTGTGCTCCAATCGTTCCATACACGGCGACAGCAATCCATTCACCTTCGTCCCCGTTTTTAAACGGCCTGCCTCGAACGATAAGCAAACCGAAGTCCCGCCGTCCTCAAAAGACCGCCAAGCTCGACTTCGCCGCGTGTCACTCCATGCAGTGCTTCGATAATCGCAAGATACAGCACATGCATATCACGATAAATATCGGGATTGACTAATCCCAGTCTTATTGCTGACGTCTCAATGGCCACTACTATTTTTTGCTACTCCATTGAACCGACTTTTCCTTTTCCATAAGGCCAATTCATTCGTTTTAGATCGCTTGTTAATAAGACTTCTCCCGCTAATCCGTACAT
>NZ_JBFUIB010000899.1:0-1087 GCF_056402095.1 Peribacillus sp. P4_C12 | reverse complement strand
CTGCATGGGCTTATGCAGAAAAGAGTTTTAATAATGATGAAACCAAAGTGAAGGATTTTATGAAAAAGCTTTATCAAAATGTTGAAGTTTTGGATTCAGGAGCACGAGGTGCAACGACCACATTTGTGGAAAGGGAAATTGGTGACGTACTAATTGCTTGGGAGAATGAAGCTTATTTAACACTAGAAGAATTCGGTGATGATAAATATGAAATCGTCAATCCTTCGATCAGTATTTTGGCTGAGCCTCCAGTAGCTGTTGTTGATAAAGTGGTGGAGAAAAAAGGAACGAAGGAAGTCGCTGAGGCCTATCTGGAATACCTCTATACAGATGCCGGTCAAGAAATTGCAGCAAAGAACTTCTATCGTCCGAGGGATGAGAAGGTTCTTGCTAAATACAAGGACCAGTTTGCAAATATTGATATGGTGACTGTTGATGAAAAGTTCGGCGGGTGGAAAAAAGCCCAGGAAACACATTTCAATGATGGTGGTACATTTGACGAAATTTATCAACCACAATAAGCGTTGGAGGAGAAGATGTAAATTCACATTTTCTCCTTCACTAATCAATCAGAAAGAGCTGGGGCGAATCGATGAATATAGCGGAAGTTAAACAAAAGAAAAAAAGAACCATACCTGGTTTTGGACTAACGATGGGGTTTACATTGCTGTATCTATCCATCATCGTTTTGATTCCATTATCCATGGTTTTTTTAAACACATTTACAATGGGGTTTCAGGATTTTTGGGCGACTATTACCGAACCGAGGGTCGTTGCTTCCTATAAACTAAGCTTTCTGACAGCTTTAACTGCGGCCTTTGTGAACGCAGTTTTTGGCGTTTTAATTGCCTGGGTGCTGACTCGTTATGAATTTCCTGGCAAACGAATCATCGATGGTCTAGTTGATTTGCCATTTGCCCTGCCGACTGCTGTGGCGGGGATTACATTGACCACTTTGTACTCACCGAATGGGTGGATTGGCCAATTTTTCAGCTTTAAAATTGCCTTCACTCCCATCGGGATTATCATTGCCCTGATATTTATCGGTCTGCCATTCGTTGTCCGCATGGTCCAACCGGTGCTTGAA
>NZ_JBFUIB010000898.1:0-1089 GCF_056402095.1 Peribacillus sp. P4_C12 | reverse complement strand
ATTCAGGATTTTCTCCATATCTTAACGGTCTATATGTTCTAAATTGAGGATTCAACACCCTACCAAAGTTATCAAAGTAGAACGTTTCACGTCCGCCAAAAGCTAAGCCCATGCTCATTGCACCCATTATTTGTCCTTCTGCAGTTTTTTGATTCAGTACCTTTCCAGCATCAATGACAGATATTGCCCTGAMTATCTTGTAAGTATACTCATTTATGTCATACTCTACCTCAACCCCTTGTGCACCAACTGTCCATTCAGGTCCTGGCTTGCCTGCACCTGTTTCGGGGTCTAAATTTGTTATGTGTGGAATGGTATATTGTCCTCTACCTATTATTTGTCCTCCTATTGCACTTCCATCAGGATATTTATATCCATAAACTAGCTGATTGAATGGTATTCCAACTTCTGGATCACCCCTCAGATATACCTTTTCTTGACCGAGGTCGATGTCTTCAACTGGGGCTCTTAACACAATGGAAGCAAGTTGCTTTATTTGTAATAGAGCATCTTCGGCAGCTTGAATCGCTGCCCTCCCTGCCATTAATGTCGCACGACTTGCTACAGTTTTCCAATGTTCTGGAGTACTCTGTGTATTTACCTCCATCTGAACTTTTACATGATCAATATCCATCTTCAATTTTTCAGATACAATCTGTGCTAAAACCGTTTTCGTTCCTGTACCGATTTCTATTACTCCTGATATGACGTTTACACTTCCATCAGGATTAAAGGTTAAAATGACACCTGAGCCAGCGTTGGTATCAATCGTAGAAGTTTTCCATACACAAGCTATCCCTTTCGCCCTGATTGTATTGTCGTTTATTTTAACTAGCTGGCCCTCTTCCCAATTCATTTTTTTCTTAAGCTCACTTATACATTTAGGGAGATTACCTACCGTGCTAGAATTCAATTGAACCTGGGTTGGAGTGGAATTACCTGGGAGTATCGCATTCATTTCACGAAGTTCAAGTGGATCTATTCCAAGCTTTTTGGAAAGGGAATCCATAGTCCGCTCAAATGCAAACAAAACTTCTGAATGAGCAAAGCCTCGATAAGGTGAGGCATATGGATGATTTGTATACATAC
>NZ_JBFUIB010000897.1:0-1090 GCF_056402095.1 Peribacillus sp. P4_C12 | reverse complement strand
GCATAATCTATAGCCATTTGCAGCAATCTTTCTGAAGAACCGACAGCACGTGCCCCCACGATCCATCTTGCAAAACCAMTCCATTCAAGGCCAAGTTTATAACCGCCATGCACTTCTCCTAAAATATTTTCCTCGGGTACCCGAACATTATCGAAAACTAAACCAGCCGGTCCCCATTCTCCCATCGTGTTGATATACTCAGATTTCCAGCCCATGCTCCGATCTACGATGAAACAGGTGACCCCTTCTGTACCAGTTTCTTGATGAAGTTCTTTATCGGTAACAGCAATGACCATGACGAAATCGGCATCATTTCCACCTGTAATGAATGTTTTTTCTCCATTCAGCACCCACTCATTGCCATCTTTTATCGCAGTCATTTTAATATTTCGAGTATCGGACCCAGCTCCCGGCTCCGTCATGGCAAAACAGGATTTTTTCTCCCCATTAATCGTAGGAATCAGATACTTCTTTTTCTGTTCTTCGTTTCCATAATAAAGAATATTGTCCGCAGAACCGCCAAAGCTGAAAGGTACAAACGTTTTTGATACTTCCATCAAGACTATTGCCATCATCATCTGCCCTAAGTCGGCCCCGCCAAACTCCACCGGCGTATTAATGCCCCAGAACCCCGCTTTTTTTGCTTTTTCCTGTAATTCTATTAATTTCCCTTCAGGTAAACTAGGTTTTCCTGCTATTTCGTTACGAAGTACTTCATTTTCCAAAGGAATTAATTCATTTTCCACGAACTTGCGTATTGTTTTTTGTACCATTTTTTGTTCATCTGATAAACGTAAATCCATTATAACCCCTCCATTTTCTCATTAAACTATTTTTGATAATTTTTCTTTAATTGTCCTGTAATGATATTTTTCTGGATTTCGGACGTTCCTTCATAAATTCTAGTAATTCGTGCATCCCGATAGAAACGTTCGACTGGATAATCCTTCATGTATCCCATCCCTCCATGAATTTGAACTGCTCTATCAGCGACCCTGTTATATACTTCCGAACCATACAGCTTCAGCATTGCCGCTTCTTTAATAATTTTCGCTTTTTGATCGACCATCCATGCAACCCGGTATGTGAA
>NZ_JBFUIB010000896.1:0-1092 GCF_056402095.1 Peribacillus sp. P4_C12 | reverse complement strand
CTGTAAAACATCCCATAGACATGACTTTAACGCCATGACTTACAATTGGAATGACTGTCTGGTCAATCATGGTTGGCTTTTGACCGATCCCCATCATCGCAGGGATACTAAATCCGTAAATATCCGCATCTAACACTCCGACTTTTTTCCCATACGGGCCAGAGCAGTGGCCAGATTAACGGTAACCGTTGATTTTCCCACTCCACCTTTTCCACTTGTCACAGTAATAAATTGTACATCTGAATCAGGTGGTAACATGTTAGGCATTCCGGACGCTGTTGTAGCACTTTTCTTTAAAGTTTGTGTTAATGAAGCCCGTTTTTCTGGGGTCATATATCCAAAGGTTAACTCAACACTTGAGGCTCCCATATTTCGAAGAGAGTTTTCAACATCTTCTTTTATTTTTGCTTTCAATGGACAGCCTTGGATTGTTAAAACCACCTCAAGTTAAATACGTGTACCATCAATTTCTATATTTCTTACCATGTTCAAATCCACGATGCTTTTATGGAGCTCGGGATCTTGGACATGTTTTAAAGCGTTCATAATTTCTTCATGTGTCAACATAACTATCAGTCCTTTTTATTTAATAATTTCATTCTTAACATGGTTAACTGCTAAAAAAAAAGATTTTAACCAACTTTAAGCATATGTTGATGCTAAATTCCTATCATTAGGTATCGCAGAATAACAGATATTTGAGTTATCAACTATTCCTGTTGTAAGAGTAAGTAAAGCATTGGAGGGGATTCAGATCTATTTCATGATGCTCTCCACTAATTTTTATTCGGACTATCCCAACTTAAAAAACTCTCCTTCTTTTAAAAATCAAAAAGCCCACCATAAAATAGATTGTGTACATGCAAATGCAATACACAGTCAATTTTATGATGGGCTAATTACTAAGCAGTTTATCCTACTAGCGATCCATCTCATCACGTATAACAAAAATAAAAAACAGGACGTTATGGCAATTTGTCATTACCTAACATCAATGATTTTTTTATATTTTTATTATAATACTTTAAATGTCTCACCTCAATAGCAAATAAGCAGTAAAAAAGTGGTTACGAGTACTGACATGTCTTATAT
>NZ_JBFUIB010000895.1:0-1092 GCF_056402095.1 Peribacillus sp. P4_C12 | reverse complement strand
CCCTTTCACCGATCAGTAACGGCTTTCTCGTTATCCGTTCTTAAAAAAATGTTATCACCAGCAATCGTATTAACAAGCCGTCCGATTCCTTCAATTTCTGTCACAACTTCATCGCCAATGGCAGTATCAACAAGCCCTTCCGGTGTGCCGGTTAAAATAATGTCTCCTTCATTTAACGTCATAAAGCTGCTTAAATATTCAATAAGTGCTGGGATATCAAAAATCATGTYGCGAGTTGTACCTTCCTGTGTCAGCTTGCCGTTTACATACGTGCGTAGCTTCAAGTTCATTGGATCTTCAATGTCCTCTGTATCGACAAGCCATGGTCCAATTGGAGTACATGTATCTCGATTTTTCACTTTCAAATTAGGGCGGTAATAATTCTCCAAATAGTCACGGATGGCATAATCATTGGCGATCGTATAGCCTGAAACATATTCATAGGCGTTTTCTCTCGCTACATTGCGAGCTGGACGGCCGATTACGACAGCCAGTTCACATTCATAGTGCATGTATTCGGCATCAGACGGGCGGCGTRTTTCTGCACGGTGACCGATAAATGTGTTCGGTCCCTTTAAAAAGACAAGTGGTTCTTCCGGTGCATTAAACGCCAATTCTTTTGCATGATCCGCATAATTTAAACCGAGTGCGAATACCGTACGCGGCTCCACAGGCGAGAGCCAGACAACATCCTGCTCCTGCACAAGACGTCCATCATGGAGTTGAAGCATGCCTTCTTTTTCAACAGCATCATAAATTGCACCACTATAGGCTACTCTTGCTTTTTTCATGCACGGCCACCCCAATTCCAGTCTTTTTCATGAACGAGTATATTTTCAAGAAAACCAATTCTATCAATCTCAATTCGAACAACGTCTCCTACTTTTGCCAACGGTGCATTTTCAGGTACCCCCGTCAGAAGAATGTCTCCCTGGCGGAGTGTCATAAAATCTGTTACATCGGAAATTAATCGAGCAACAGAACGGATTAGATGATGTGTGTTATTTTCCTGTTTTAATTGACCATTTATAAATACCTTCACTTGTAAAGAATCCGGATTGTTAATCGCTTCTTTCGGCATAACCCACGGAC
>NZ_JBFUIB010000894.1:0-1095 GCF_056402095.1 Peribacillus sp. P4_C12 | reverse complement strand
CCATCATCACACCTTGTGCAACTTTCGAAAATTTTCCCATCATACCAACAAGAGATACCTTTTTAATTCCCTGTCTTTTGCATTGCTTTAGCGAGAAGCCTACAAAGTCACCCATTTCAATAAAGGCTTCTTCAGGTAACCCCTGAAGAAGACCCATAGCATACTTTTCGCTTCGACCACCTGTCGTTAAGACAAGATGATCACAGCCACCAGCTTTAGCAACACTAATCGCCTGGACAAWACTTGCCATATATGCGGAACTGGAAAAAGGAACGACGGTGCCCCTTGTTCCCAAAATGGAAATGCCACCGACAATCCCTAACCGGCCGTTTAATGTTTTCTTCGCGATTTCTTCACCTGCTGGTACGGATATAACGACTTTCACACCTCTATTAACCTTAAATTCTTCTAATGTTTGTTGCACGGTTGTTAAAATCATTTTGCGCGGCACAGGATTAATTGCCGCTTCTCCGACAGGAACAGGAAGACCAGCTTTGGTCACGCGACCAACACCAATCCCTCCATCCAAGATGATGCCAGGTGTATCTACCCAGCTGACAGTAGAAATTATATGTGCCAGATGAGTGGCATCTGGATCATCGCCAGCATCTTTAATTGTTTCTGCACTAACTGAATTTTCCGTTATATCATATTTCTCAATTGTAAAAGTAGCATCTCTACCTATAGGCAAAGAAATCGTTGCCTCCTCAAGTGCATCACCAGTGATCAATGCGATCAATGCCGCTTTAGTTACTGCTGTTGAACAGGCTCCGGTCGTATACCCATGCCGCATTTGGGAGGGATCTTTCTTGACTTTCTTTTCCATGATTTAACCTAATCAGCTAAAAGGGAAATCGCATTCAATGCCGCAACCGTGACAGTACTTCCGCCTTTTCGGCCAACATTTGTAATGAATGGCACTTCGGTAATTTTTGCTAGTTCTTCTTTTGATTCCGCGGCAGAAACAAATCCAACAGGCATACCAATAATTAAGTCGGGTTTAGCAATCCCTTCTTTAATAAGACGAATGAGTTCTAACAATGCTGTTGGTGCGTTACCAATGGCATATATCCCGCCTTCATTTTCCTTTACGGC
>NZ_JBFUIB010000893.1:0-1096 GCF_056402095.1 Peribacillus sp. P4_C12 | reverse complement strand
AACTTTACCTTCCAAATCCAAATACAAAGCTCCGTAATATTCCCCTTTTGCTCCAATGAACTTTTTTAGTTCATCAGACTTCTCTTCTTTTGATGAGCCAGGATTTATGATTACCGAATTTGCACTTAATAACTTCACATCACTATTCCGTTCGTTCAAATAACTATATGTTTCATTGACGAAATTAAGTGAACCTGCATTCAAGGCATTTTTTGCTTCTTTTTCAAGCAAAGAGCGTTGTGATCCATAGGAAATTATCCCCAATATCAGAACAGGTAGACTTGCTATAAGTAAAGAATAAAGCAAAATTCGGGTTTGAAGGCTTTTAAGCATCCTTCGGTTCCCCCTATTCCTGATCTCCCTACTGGAGTCCTTCTTCTATTTGGACATATTGTTCCCACGCACGATCAAATACAGTCATACTTTCGAGATAGTCGCCATTCAATTCTAAATAACTACTTAATTCATTATAATCATCCGATTGCTTTGGGAAACTGTGATCGTTATAAGCGTGATTAGCARATTTAGTGATGGCATCAATTTCTTTAGGTTGTCGGAATTTCATTAAATATAAATAAAACGGTCTCATGTGACGAGCCCTCCTAAAAAGTAACTAAGATTTCAGCTTTAATATATCGGAAACTTTCCCTTCCGTCTACATTTTTAAAAACCAACATGGGTTTTTCTTCCTAACAATTATAGGACAACTAACGATATTTCACCAGAAACAGAACGCAATTTATGACGAACTGTGATTGAAGAAAGAGTACAATGTCAATTTTCTTCGAAATTAATTTATATTAACCTTTCACAATAGTGTCCAAGTCTTGCCTGTCAGGTCAGCTCTTATCCAATAAAAATAAAAGCCGATGTTTCCTTAGCGCAGGAAACATCGGCTTTCTAGTCGAAATTCTCTTTTTTCGGGCACGAACCTAACAGTACAGACGAGTTTTAATCTTTCTGAAATAGTTGAATAATTAATACCAAACTAATCAATTCTTTTTACTGAGTACAAGCTAACATTTAATGGAGCTTAAATAGGTTTGTTTACAATTATTCAACAATCATATAACTCAATGACTTACTCTTTTCTGTC
>NZ_JBFUIB010000892.1:0-1096 GCF_056402095.1 Peribacillus sp. P4_C12 | reverse complement strand
ATCCTGGTACGTGTGTTTTCGGTACAGACGGGGATGAAATTAGAGAACCTTCTTTGCCCAATTTCAGCAAAACTGTTTCGACACCGAGTTCATGAAAATGATCGATAAACTGCTCCGGTGTGTAGGAACCGAATAAAAATTCAGCTTCGGCCACACCCGGCATGACGATATCACTTTCCGATGCGTATTTTGTAATGAAGTGACGTGCTTCATTTTCATCCGCCCATATTTTCAACCGAATATTCGGATCGAAGACGATTTTTGTTCCGGTTTCCTTGGCAATGCGGATCGCTTTGTCTATGAGCAACTGGCACGACTCACCAAGTGCAGGAGTAATACCGGTAATGTGTAAGTAAACGGCGTCTTGAATCGCATGTTCCGGCAGTAATTCTGCTGTCATTTTGCTAGCCGCCGAATCTTTACGGTAGTAATAGACTCGCGTATCATTTAGCCGCCTGAATTCTTTGAAAAAGACTCCGGTCGGCGCATTAGCATCTCGTGCTACATATGAGACATCTACACCTTCACCGCGAATAAATGAGTGCATCGCATCGCCAAATTCATCCTCACCGAGACGGCTTATCCAGCGTGACCTGTGACCGAGACGGCTTAACCCGATCGCGACATTGGATTCCGCACCGCCGAACTTCATTGAAAAAGAGCGGGCGTGGCGAAGGGGTCCTTCTTCATTCGGGGTAAATACTGTCATCGTTTCTCCGATTGTTACAACATCCATTTCATCATCTTCTTTCTCTCATGTTAGGCTTTAACGTGATTAGAAAGCGTACCGATCCTTTCAATACTGACGTTCATCCGGTCACCGTTTTTCAACCAGACTTTCGGATTACGTCCCATTCCAACGCCAGGTGGTGTACCAGTTGCAATCAAATCACCTGGCTTTAGCGTCATGGACTGTGATAAAAATGAGATGATTTGCGGAACGGTAAAAATTAAGTTACTTGTATTGGAATCCTGCATCATTTCTCCGTTTAATTCAAGGGAAATCGCCAGCTCATGGGGATCACCCACTTCATCATGTGTAACGACAACAGGACCTATTGGCGCAAATGTATCCGCCGTTTTGCCGCGTGACCAC
>NZ_JBFUIB010000891.1:0-1098 GCF_056402095.1 Peribacillus sp. P4_C12 | reverse complement strand
GTAGTCCAACGCATACCATGCTTTTCTTTTGCATCTGCGAATACACGCTCAATCGTTTCTTTACGTTTCGCATATATAGGTTTTACATCTTGATGAGTACGCAGATGATCTGCTTCTTCCACATATGCTTGCCAGATATGCCGTGTCACCACTTTTTGGTGGTCTTTGCTTTCTGTACACCGTGATAAAGATGAGCATGTCGCACAAGTGTGTTTGGGTGATTTGTACTCGCGATAGCCCTCTTTATTTGTTGTTGAGTACTTTAAAATCTCGCCCGATGGGCAGAGATAACAATCAAAATGTTCATCGTAAACATAGTCATGCTTGCGAAAGAACCCTTCTTTTGTTCGTGGACGTGTATAGGGTAAAGCTGGTGTGATTTCTTTCCTAAAAAGGTAGCTTGTAATGGCTGGTGTTTTGTAAGCTGCATCTGCGGCAACAGCTTCAGGTTTTCCAACTTTCTCAATTACTYGTTCAACAAGWGGCTCTAAGATATGACTATCATGCGTATTTCCYGGTGTTACAATCGTCCCCAGCACAAAACCGTTGCGGTCTGCAGCCGMATGAAATGAATAGGCAMACTGTTTTGTTCGTTCATCYTTTACAWAGTAGYCACTCTCAGGGTCAGTTKTACTTTCTTTAATYTCTTTGGTTTCTTCTTTATCAAATTTATCCGGTGGAAAAGGCTTYTTTCCATKRTTTTCACGATCTTGATTTATTTCTTCTTGAAGGCGTCCTTGATATGCTCGTGTTTCCTTACGAACGATTTTCTTTTCGAATTTTCGCTTATTCGCACTGGCTTTCACATGTGTKGAATCAACGAATACGTGCTCTGCACTTATTAACTTTCKTTCTGAAGCTGTCATTAAGATACGATAAAAAATCTGTTCAAACAGGTCTGTATCTTTAAAGCGACGCTCATAATTTTTCCCGAACGTTGAGAAGTGAGGTACTTTATCATGGAAAYCGTAACCTAAAAACCAACGGTAAGCCATATTCGTTTCAACTTCTTCAATCGTTTTACGCATCGAACGAATACCGAAGGTATATTGAATGAATGTCAATTTAACTAAAATAACTGGATCAATACTTGGGCGG
>NZ_JBFUIB010000890.1:0-1098 GCF_056402095.1 Peribacillus sp. P4_C12 | reverse complement strand
ATGTACGACTTGCAGAGTAGAAATATTGGCAGGTGATTTTTGTGAGGTAACACATAAAGAAAAAAAGGCTTTTGAGGAAAAAGGAATGGAAGATCATTTGCGTTTATCCTGTCAAATTTTCGTCAATGGAGACATAACCATTCGACCGATCATGACTGTAGAAAACTCTCGAATAGCCGCTGGACCAAGGCCAGCTGATTAAATTGAACCAATATTTTATTCAGTGAACCATTCTTAACATCATAACTTCAAAATATAAGCTGCAGCCGATTCGTGATCAGCAGCAGCTGGAAGATATGAAATAGAGTCTGAAGCGCCATTAATTAAACAATACTCAGGACTATCGGCAGTTAATTAAGGCTGAAAAGTTCGCTGTCGTTCCCGGGATAGATTGGATAATAATCTTATATTCTTAATTACTTTTCGAACAAAAATATTGGAAGGTTGTTTGATTTAGTATAGCAACAAATATTTTAAGTTTTTATTGACAAACTATTGGCTGATTTAGTTTGATTTTTTCTGAGAAAATAAAAACATTATACCCTTTCAAGAGGTCTATAAGGTAAAAGTGGTAATTGAATTCTAACCTGGTCTCCAGGGTGAACCTCACCACTTTCCAAAACTATGCTCATTATTCCTGCTTTCCGTATCAAGTTCCCCTGCTTATCTCGGTCTAAAACTGCTTTCATAAGTCCTGGTTTAAATTGATCTATTTGGATACATGGATTTCGTAAGCCAGTTACTTTAATAACTGCTGTTTCCCCAATATATAGAACCGTATCCCTAGGTAATTCAAGAAGATCGATACCTTGTGTGGTGATATTTTCACCCATTTGTCCAGCTGTAACATTAAAGCTATCTTTCAATTCATCTAATAATTCAGAGTGGATTAGGTGAACTTGTCGTAGGTTAGGTTGATTTGGGTTATTCGCTACACGTGAACGATGCTTAACTGTCTTACCTAAATGGGCATCTCCTTCAACTCCCAAACCTTTTAACAGTTTTATATTACTACAATTTTCCTTACTAAATGGGCATCTCCTTCAACTCCCAAACCTTTTAACAGTTTTATATTACTACAATTTTCCTTACTAAATG
>NZ_JBFUIB010000889.1:0-1102 GCF_056402095.1 Peribacillus sp. P4_C12 | reverse complement strand
GCGTTGGACTACTTTAAGGGGACTTAAAAAATTGTCGATGCAAGCGATGCTTACTTTCGCTGCCATTAATTTAAAGAAGATGGCCAATTGGACATGGCAAGGTCCAAAAATGGCCTAACAGAGTGGGCTCGTAGAGCCACAATATCTTAACCTTGGACCAAAATTCAAAGGGAATTTCAAATGGGGTTCGGAATTTTATAATTCCGAACCCCTTTTGTCTACAAACTGAAACCTCTTCATCTATATGGAAGAGGTTTTTTCGTTATTAAATATGAATGTTCTTCTAGATTCATGAATTCTTGTTAAGGAAAAATCCTGAATGTATTTTTCATATTTTGTTATACTTTTTAATTTTAAGAAATTTCCCATAAAAGGTTTTCAGAAATATAGTTCGGCGCTTATCTTGTTCCAATGTCGGGGTTATCGGTGCGTAAAGTCGGGGTAATCGAGAACATTTATTTTTAATAGGATTCTCGAAAACCTTGCTGCATATAGTTTTTTTTTAGCCTTTTTTTATTATTTACACCCTAATGTTTAAATGAATTTAACAAATGTGATTTTTAAGAATTTTATTGCCTTCCATGTAAGATTACAACAAAGATATTTTCTGTATATGTGGGGGGAAGATTTTTGACAAAAGATAATAAGTTAAATAATTCTTATGAAACTCTTGAGCCATTATTTAATCCTAGATCTGTCGCAATCCTAGGTGCTTCTGAGAGTAAATACAAAATCGGATATTTACAAGTTAAAGCTCTTTTAGATGGCCAGTTTAGTGGAGAGATATATCCAATCAATCGTAAAACAAAAGAAATCGAAGGTTTAAAATGTTACCCATCTTTATCAGATATCCCAAACGATATTGATTTAGCTATTTTTTGCCTAGGTGCTGAACAGGTACAGCAAGCTTTAGAGGACTGTGCGCAAAAGAAAGTAAAAGCGGCGATCATTTTTGCTGCAGGTTTTTCTGAAACTGGGGAAGAAGGTGCCAGACAACAGGAGACACTTACTGAACTTGCTAGAAAGAATGGCATACGGATAGTGGGACCTAACTGCGTTGGTTTAGTGAATTTGTCTAATGGTTTAATAGGTACTTTTTCAC
>NZ_JBFUIB010000888.1:0-1109 GCF_056402095.1 Peribacillus sp. P4_C12 | reverse complement strand
GCTCTCCGGACTAGCTTTCTGCTGCTCTTCACCTTGCAGTCCCTTTCAGCCAGGGGGACCCCTCTCTTTTAGATGGACTTCAGCATACTTCATCCTTCAACGAATTATCTTATGTAATGGATTATATTCACAAGACTTTTATTTGTCAATAAGGGGCGGCTTCTTTCTGAAGTGAACACGGGCATGAAGCACAAAAACTTTCAGTACAGCCAAGATAGGGATTGAAAGTACCATTCCCGTAATCCCGCCTATTTCACCTCCAGCTACCAATGCAAGCATGATAAAAAGTGGGTGCATATGGAGGCTTTTTCCGACAATAAGAGGTGACAGAATATTCCCCTCAAGAAATTGAAGCACAAGCACGATGACTATGATAATCATCACCATTTTTACAGATATTGTGGCGGCAATTATAACCGCAGGAATGGCCCCTATAATCGGTCCAAAATACGGTATGACATTGGTTATTCCGATAATCGCTCCTAACAACAACGGATATTGCATTCCGACTATCCAAAAAAGAATGGATGAGATCACTCCAATTGCAACACAGACGATAATTTGCCCGCGGATATACCCACCTAGGGAAGCGTCAACATCCCGTACGAATGCACGTCCTTGCTTGCGCCATTTTTTCGGGGTCATATACCAGGCCATTTTTTTTAACGCAGCAAAGTCTTTCAGGATATAAAAAGCAATGAATGGAATAAGCGCAATCAGAACAACGAAATCAAACAGCTTCATCGCATACTCCATTGCTTTTTCCGGCATACCTTTCAGCCAGCCTTCGAAAAGAACGACCCCTTCTTCAAACCTTTCATGTATCCCGAACGGCCAGGCCGCCGTTTGATGATTGAGCCTGTCTACCCTGCCTTGATACTGCTCGACCAGCTCAGGAACACTTTCTGACAGCTCACGCACCTGACTAACCATCACCGGAATGCCTTTATAAACCGCAAATCCAATGCCTCCAAAAAACAGCAAGTAAATGATTGTAATCGAAAGCCAGCGATGCATACCTTTCTTATTTAAAAATTCCACAACAGGATGCAATAAATAACTGATGAATGCACCAATGAGAAAAGGCAGCAGTACTGTTACACTTATAG
>NZ_JBFUIB010000887.1:0-1109 GCF_056402095.1 Peribacillus sp. P4_C12 | reverse complement strand
CTTCGATGAGTAATGCTTACATCGAAGAAATTTTTGACTAATAATAGAGGATGCATTTTTTGAATTCACCAATATTTTAAAATTTAAAAATATTAATTCTGAAGATGGGCTTTAACAGAAAGAAAGCTGTCAGCCTAATTGTTTTATTTTACGAGTAAAAAGCCAGTTCATCAAGATTTGTCTTTTTTAAGACCTAATAAAACAAAAATAATATTTTACTATATATGAATTATATTCCCCCGCGCTCTTTCTCTGTGGCGTTTACTAAGGAGAATCGAGTAATCAGAAAATATGTTGGTTCCTGATAGTCATTATTGACTACACAAATCCGTTTTGCCTAGTTTTATAGGTTGGCATGAAGCTTGCGTATATATTAACGAGAACGTAATACAAGTGGGAGGCAAAGTACATGTCGAATAATGAAAAACAACATCTTAATTTACCTTTTACCGGAATCTGTACTTTCGGGAAATATCCCGTATGTCCGGATCTAGACCAGCTAGATGCAGATGTAGCTGTCATTGGAGTTCCAAATGATATGGGAACACAATGGAAGTCAGGCGCAAGAATGGGTCCAAGAGGAATTCGTGAAGGCTCTACATTATATAGTTTCGGGTTAGATGGAGCCTATGATATTGAAAATGATATCATGTATCTTGGCCCGAAATGGAAAGTTGTTGATTGCGGCGATGTAGACATAGTACATGGGGATATGATGCAATCCCATGATAATACGGAAGAAGCCATTCGGAAAATCGTTTCAAAAGGTGCAATGCCGGTTGTTTTAGGTGGAGATCATTCCATTACAATTCCAGTAGGAAAGGGCTTGGGTGAACTCGGGCCATTTCATGTGATCCAGATTGATGCGCATTTAGACTGGGCAGATCACCGTTCAGGAATGCGGGTTGGACATGGAAGCTGCATCCGCCGCTTATCTGAAATGAATCATGTTCAAAAGATTTTTCAATTGGGCATTCGTGGAATCAGCAGCAGTAAAAAAGAAGATGTCGATGCTGCCAGAGAATACGGAAGTGTCATCTTGTCTCCCCGCCAAATGAGAAAGATGGGATTTGAACAGGTTTTGGAACTTATTCCAGCAGGTGAAAAAT
>NZ_JBFUIB010000886.1:0-1109 GCF_056402095.1 Peribacillus sp. P4_C12 | reverse complement strand
GGATAGCAGGGATCATCAGTACAGGTATCCAAGTGTTTTTTTGGTTAACGCTTTTATTTGCCATTTTAGAACGCACAGATACTTCAAAGGATCAGATGCCTTTAACAAAAAGTTTGAAACGATGGACTCCAGAGGATTTAAAACATATTCCGAACATTTCTAAGAAAAAAGTAATTCCTAAGATTGAGATTTTCGGAAGTTTGTTAGGTATTTCAATATTCGCTGCCGTTTATTTCAACGCAGCCAACCTCTTAGGAGTCTATGAAGGAAGAAATAACGGCCTCATTTTTGTGACACCCTCTTTTAATCAAGAGGTCTTGAATTCCTATTGGCCGCTGATTTTTTGCATCATTATCTTAGGCGTTATCTTGGCGATTTACAAGTTACTCGTAGGACAATGGACGCTAAAACTTGCCTTGTTCAATGCCATTTATCAGCTACTTTCCACTATAACTTTTATCATCATCATCAGTAATCCGAATTTATTCACTCACGAATTCATTACGTATATCTCGAATCTATTTTCTATCAATGAATGGAAAAGCTCGATTTACTGGGGAGTCATTCTAATCGATGTATTTTTTACAGTCTTGGAATCCTATAAAGGTTTTCGAAAAGCAAAAATTCATTAATACACAGAATACTTGCTGTGCTTTTTTAGAAGTGAGGTTCCGCGCCATACACAAATATGAGCCTATATAAAGAATTTTCCATTCAAACGGTAGTTCTCATAAAAAATACACCTCTTATCCAATATAGTTTTAACTATATTGGATAAGAGGTGTTTCATTTTTGCTATTTTCTTATTGAACTGCATCGAACTGATTTACTTTCCAAGTAGATCCTGACTTGTAAAAGGTAACAGTTCGGTTTACGGTGTCACCATCAACAGTAGGAACAATTAATTTATAAGATCTAACGTTTAGTTTTTGAGAGACCAATTTAATTTTTGCTTTCCGCCATTCTAACATGCTATCGCCGTCCCCTATAGGACGAGCTAATTTTCCTTTATACGTAATATATTTATACTTTGTCAGCCCTTTTTCTACTGCACTATTAGTAAATGTTTCAGTTAAGTATTTAACTAGCTTGTCTTTAGTATTAAATTC
>NZ_JBFUIB010000885.1:0-1120 GCF_056402095.1 Peribacillus sp. P4_C12 | reverse complement strand
CGACGGGAATCCCACCCGCTATATGATACGACCTATGCTCGGCCGCACACGCACCCGTTAGTTTGAGTGTATTATTTCACAAATTCCCCCATTAAAAATAATACAAAATTCACCGCCATAGAAATAACTTTATTATGATTTACAGTTTACATGACTGAAATTCGTATTAATAAAGACCTCCATTTACGATTCAAATTTTTACATGTGAATTGCTAATCAAGTAATAACTCGGACTTAAATACGATTACAGCATTTCCTGCAATTCTTACTTCCTCTGGCTCCTGATTACAAATTTTCACTTGAACATCAATAATACCCGCCCGTTTTATAGCTTCGCCCTGCACTGCTTTAAAACTAAATAAAGTATTATCATGTTTGACAAGTCTGTGATGTATCAAGTATGCGCCTAAAGGACCGTTCGCATTACCTGTAACAGGGTCTTCGTTAATACCAATTGCAGGAGCAAACATTCTTCCATGAATTAAAATATCAGAGTCGGGAGCATTCATCGTAAAAACATAGAAACCATTGCAATTAATTAATCCACTGACTTTTGTGAGTAAATCCATATTAGGGTTTAATTGGTTGAGAAGTTCCGAATTTTTAATTCCAATCATCACCTTAGAATGCCCGGTAGAAACGATTTGTACTGGACAACCTTCTAATAAATCATTTTCACTAATATTGAAAGCTGTAAATATGTTCTCTAAAGCTACACCTACAATCACAGTTTCAAAACTTATACTACCCTGCGTCATAATAATTTTGTAATCATTATCTTCATTAATCACATCGACTGGTAAAATGCCGGCACCAGTTTTATGATAAACTTTAACTGTATTTAAACTATTTTCAACTGCACGAGCATAGTGGGCAGCGATCGTCGCATGTCCACAGATAGGAACCTCATGAGTAGGCGTAAAAAAACGAATATGTACATCAGATTTGCTATTGTCTGATTTAAAGATAAATGCCGTTTCCGAATTGTTAAGCTCTCTAGCAATCCTCTGCATCTCACCCGAAGATAAACCATCTGCATTTGTTATTACACCAGCCGGATTACCTGATAATTTTTCTTTCGTAAATGAATCAATTTGATATAATCGGTACTTTCTTGCCA
>NZ_JBFUIB010000884.1:0-1122 GCF_056402095.1 Peribacillus sp. P4_C12 | reverse complement strand
ACACCATGTCCTGTAAGGTTTTTGATAACAGTGAATCCATGCTGTCTCGCTGTTTCGAATACTGCTTTTCCGATTCTACTTTTTTTGGAACCGGGTTTTACTTTCTTAAGACCTGCTTCAAATGCCTTTTTAGCAACGTCGCATATTTTGGTTAATACTGCTTCTCCTTCGCCTACTACAAACGAGATTCCTGTATCTGCGAAATAACCGTTTTTGGAACCAGAAACATCTATATTTACTAAATCTCCTTCATGAATAACTCGAGGACCCGGAATGCCATGTGCCACTTCTTCATTAACACTAATGCAAGTATAGCCAGGAAAATCATATTCACCTTTTGGGGCTGAAACTGCACCTGCTTTCTCTAAAAGCTCTCCGGCTATATCGTCAAGTTCTTTGGTCGTTATGCCAGGAATTGTTCTTTGTACCAATTCATCTCTAATGGAGGCAACAATTTTGCCAATTTCCTTCAAACCATTAAAATCTTCTTCTGTTTTTGCAACCATTTTTCTTCACCTCATTTTTTTTTCATAGACTCTGCAATTAATTCCTTCTATGCCATAACATCTGCCACCAGATTTTCTTAATCATAACATTCAAAAGCCTTGATTGTATCATACTTTTCCACTTGAATTTGAATGTGTGATAATGCTAAGAATCATACGTTCAAAAGGCCGCCAATTGGCGGCCTTCTTATGGCGCTAACGCACCCGTTAGTTTAAGTACAATATTTCACAATATCTTATTTTTTCTGATTTGTTCAGAAACCTAACTCCAGCAAATACTCAATATTATAAAAAAATATTATGCCTAACATTAGAAGAATAAGTGTAGTAACATATTGTTTTGAGTTCTTAAGGTACTTCCACTCCAGAATAGATTGAAATCCTAATATTAGAACAAAATAGAGTATCCAATACCACTTTATAATTTTGTATCCTTTGTAATAACAAACGGTAGAGTACATAAAAAGATAACTAAGATAATGCCTCTTCCCCATCGGTCAACATTCTTGCCAGAAGTTTCCGAAATCTTTTTCTTTTCAACACCAACTAATTTATTTATTATTTTTTCTAAGAAGAGTATTAAAATTATAAGCATAATAAACAACAAAAATTCCAC
>NZ_JBFUIB010000883.1:0-1123 GCF_056402095.1 Peribacillus sp. P4_C12 | reverse complement strand
CCATTGTTCTTCCTGTTACTTCAAAACGGACCGTGTGTGAACCGGGAGAAAGTCCATTGGTGATAAACAAATATCTTTCTCGGGCAAAGGGCCACCAGGTATTTAAAGACGTGATTTCATTTCCATCGATAAATACAGCCACTTCCCCGCCATCGGGGCTTCTAAGTAGTTTCACACCAAGAATACTCCCTTTGAAATTGTATTCAATCAGGCTCCCTTTTTCATTACTTGTAAAGTAGTCTCCTCTTGGACGAAAACCAATCATCTTTTCATAGTTGTCAACTTCTGATAAATCTAATTCAGAACCGGCGTGAAGCTTGGAGGAAAGGCTTGCTATTGGCTTCTCCTGTTTTGTATTATCAAGAAATTGTTCATAAATTGCATTAGCATAAAATTGATAGCCTAGTCCATTTGGATGTATTAAGTCTTTAGTCAGCTGTTTTTCAGTATAGCCTGAAGTCTGAAAAATTGGCCGCATATCTACATTAGTAGCCCTATAATGTTTAGATAATAGTTCGATAGCTGATGCAAATTCCTCATATTTCAAGCTGCTTTCCGTTATTGTGAACAATTCCGCATTAGGATGGAGACGCTTCACCTTCCTGATTAACGCCTCATACGTCATAATGAAATCGTCTACCTTCATATATTTGCGGTCATTCTCGCCGAATACGATGAAAATTAAATCTTTATGATCATGTTTCTTTCTTTGGGAGAGCTTAAAAAGGCCTTCAAAAGCAGTAGAGCCGCTTTGGACCACATAATCCCCATGAAAAGGAATATCATTGACGTCATTCATCTTGTTTTCTAGCTGTTTGAACCATGTTAAATTAGGATTTTCGGCTCCAGAGCCTCTTCCAATACTGTCACCAACAACAAGGTATTGAATCGGCTGGCCGGCTTGGAATTTTTGATAAACATTTAATGAATCATCTGATCCATAGGTTTTAGGAACCTTTTGAAGGATATAGCTGATTAGAAGAATCGTGGCAATTGCAGCGAAAGGGATGAAGGATTTTGCGTTCTTTTTCAATGTAGTTCCCCCGAATAAACATTTTATTTATCTAAATAGGAAAGAGATAGCTTAAAGACTTAAAGAGGCTAAGAATGGTTTTTTCCTTAT
>NZ_JBFUIB010000882.1:0-1123 GCF_056402095.1 Peribacillus sp. P4_C12 | reverse complement strand
ACTTATAGGAACTCTTATGTAATCTAGTTGTATATAAGATCATCTTGAGAAAAAATAAAAGGACTAAATAGGTGCAATTTAGTCCTGAGTCAGTAGTTTCTAATTTATTCAACAGTTGATCTAGATTCTGGCTTATCTCTATCGTTTGAGGATCCATGAAGCCTTTTTCAAGGGCAGAAAATGTCATTAGTTCTCTGATGTTTTCTATTTCTGCTAATAATAATCGACATTGGAGACAACAGGTCTTCGTGTGGTTTTTAAATAGCAAAATCATCACCCGGCTAACTTTGGTTGGTAGTTTACAATTTTTATAAGTTATTAAAATTATTGTATGATTAGGACGGAAGACATCAAGCTTCCCCAAGTGAACGTTATGTTAACTGAACTTTTATAGAAACTACGTATATGATGAGAAAAGGACAAAATGATTTGCAGGATCAGTCTGTCCAAAATCAGAAAGAATTCATCCATCAACTTTTTGGAAACTAGATTCTACTAGGATTTTATGTGCCTCTTTCAGACGATTACAATCTTTGCACCACACCCAAATAATTACTACTCTAAAACACTATTTACACAAATTCTGAACAAATTTAGGGAGAACAAATGATGCTTTATGCAATTCAGGCGTGTAATACTTTGTGTCAAGTTCAAAGAAACGAGAGACATTTACATCCAGTGGATCATGTGTCTTCGCTCCAAGCGTAAATGTCCACAACCCACTCGGATATGTTGGAATATTACAAGTATAAAGGCGAGCAATCGGGAAAATCTCTTTTGTATCATGAATCGCATCTCGTATCAGATCCCCTTTAAACCAAGGATTATCTGTCTGGGCAACGAAGATGCCGTTTTCCTTTAATGCCTTTGATATTCCCGCATAAAACCCTTTAGTAAATAAATTAGCAGCTGGCCCTACAGGCTCGGTGGAATCGACCAAAATGACGTCATATTCATCTTCACTATTTAGAATATGCATAAAGCCATCACCTACACTAAGCTCTACGCGCGGGTTGCTGTACTCAGAGGCGATATTGGGTAAATGCTGCTTTGAATATTCCACTACTTTTTCATCGATTTCAACTTGAACAACATTGGTAACGCTTGGGTGTTTCAATACCTC
>NZ_JBFUIB010000881.1:0-1124 GCF_056402095.1 Peribacillus sp. P4_C12 | reverse complement strand
GGATACCCAGAAAAAAATGCCGGTATGGGGTTGATTTAATTTATCTCTTATTCCCCATTTGAAATAAGCTTAATTTTATCGCGAAGGCTTCTTTCTGAAATTTTTAGAATTTGTGCTGTTTTTTGTCGGTGATTTTTACAGTATTGAAGTGTAGCTGTTATTACTTTTTCCTCTATCTCTTTCATCGAAATTCCGATTGGGATACTAAAACTGTTAGAGTCTTCATTGGGACTTCCAGACTGTAATATTAGCTTTTGTTCTTGAACATATTGTGGCAAGTCAGTATCTTCCATATTTTTTGAGTTTGAAAGGGCAACAGCATACTCTATAATGTTACCAAGCTCGCGCACATTTCCTGGATAATGATAATCTAGCAACAACCGACGTGCTGATGCTGTGAACGTCTTATCTTCCCGATTCATATCCTTAGCGTGTTTTTTGATGAAATAATCCATAAGCAATGGTAAATCTTCTTTTCTTTCTCTTAATGGTGGCATAGAAATTGGGATAACATTTAGCCTAAAATACAAATCCTCTCGGAACTTACCTTCCATTACCATTTGTTCCAGATTTTTATTAGCTGCGCTTATAATACGCACATCCAATGATATTTTTGTATTGGAACCAAGAGGTGTTACTTCCCGTTCCTGTAGCACACGTAATAATTTAGCTTGAAGAGGAAGAGGCATTTCACTAATCTCATCGAGAAAAAGGATACCCCCATCGGCAGCGACGAATTTCCCTTCCTTCCGCTGTGTGGCACCGGAAAACGCTCCTTTTTCATAACCGAATAATTCAGATTCTAGCAACATTTCGGGTATAGCTGCACAATTAACAATCTGCATTGGATTGTTTTTTCGTCTTCCTAAAGTATGAATGTTTCGGGCGACAAGTTCTTTTCCAGTTCCACTTTCTCCTGTAATAAGAACACTTGAATCAATATCCTTCACTCTTTCGATCATTGAAAAAATACGCTGCATTGCTTTGCTGTTACCAAGGAAATTTCCGAATCCTCTAGTCTTCTCTAATTCTTCATGAAGCGTCTCTAACTGATTGGACATCTGTTTAAATTCGGCTGCCCTCATTAAAAGCAATGACAGTTCTTCTATATTGATAGGCTTTTC
>NZ_JBFUIB010000880.1:0-1129 GCF_056402095.1 Peribacillus sp. P4_C12 | reverse complement strand
GTACCCCAACAGTATCAATACCAGAATGAGTGCAGTTACTCAATGGAAAATCGATGATTCTATATTTCCCCCCGAACGGAACAGCTGGTTTGGCCAGCCCAATAGTTAATTCACCTAATCTTGAACCCTGCCCTCCTGCCAATAACATTGCAATCCACTTTTTCGCTCCCATTAATCGTTCACTCTCCCGCGTCTTTTTTTGGTTTGCTTCATGTAAATCGATACGCCTAATGGAGGTACTGTTATTTCCATACTGAATAGTTGATTATGATAAGGCTCTTTTTTTACATTTATGGGTTCTTTATTAACCTGACCTGACCCTCCGAAAGCTACAGAATCACTATTAAAGACCTCTATATATTTCCCCTGAGATGGTACACCGATTTTATAATGATTATGAGTCTGAGCAGAAAAATTACAGACTACAATACAATAATCGCCTTTGCGTTTACCTTTTCTCATAAAGGTAAGAATACTCTGACTACTATTGTTAGGATCTATCCATTCAAAACCCTCCTGATCATGATCTAGTCTCCATAGGCAGGAAGTTTCTCTATATAATTCTTGGAGGCTACGGAAGTAATGTGCTAGCTTTGTGTGTGATTCATATTCCAATAGCAGCCAATCTAATTGCTCCTCATCTTTCCACTCAATAAACTGACCAAATTCCCCACCCATAAAGAGAAGTTTCTTACCAGGATGAGTCATAAAATAACCCAAGAGTAAACGCAAATTCGCAAATTTCTGCCAATAGTCACCTGGCATCTTATTCAATAAAGACCTTTTGCCATGAACTACTTCATCATGTGAAAAGGGTAATACGAAATTCTCTGAAAAAGCATAGAAAAATGAAAAGGTCAAAAGGCTGTGATGATTTGGTCTTTCACTCGTATCAAGTTTCATATATCGAAGAATATCGTTAGTCCATCCCATATTCCACTTATAATTAAAACCTAGACCGCCTATATCGGTAGGAGAAGTTATAAGTGGCCGGTCTGTTGCTTCTTCAGCCATCATTAAGGCGTTTGGATACTTCTTAAAAACCACTTCATTAAGTTTTTGCAAAAATTGTATTGCCTCAATGTTTTCTTCACCGCCATTTTGGTTTTTTAACTTTACCGGCAAAGGG
>NZ_JBFUIB010000879.1:0-1130 GCF_056402095.1 Peribacillus sp. P4_C12 | reverse complement strand
ATGCTCTTAATGGCTTCAACAGATTTACGCTTCCCAAAAACAGGGTTCCCCAACAAGTATGTTTTCTTTATTCCTTTCAATTCAAGCAAGCTCACTCTTCATCCACCTAACTCTTTATCTTGATTTTACACATCGTACTAGATGGTCTTTTTCATACTCTTTAAATTCAAGATTATAACTTGAACATGTATAATCTGCGTCCTCACATCGTTCTAAAAAAGGGCATGTTTTTTCACTATTTATTAAATTGGGGCGCGAAACGCTTTCACGTTTTTCAACCTTTATCTTTCTTCTTGTTAATCCAAGTCTGGATTCCAACAAGACTTTGGTATACGGGTGCATTGGGTGATTTAGCAACTTCAACACTGGTGCTTTCTCAACGATATAGCCGCCATACATCACAGCTACTTCGTCAGCTAACTGAGCAATCACCCCTAGATCATGTGATACTAATAAAATGCATGTATTGTATTCTTCCCTTAACTTATCCAACTGTTTCAAAACCTGGAGTTGGTTTGTCGAATCAAGTGCAGTCGTCGGCTCATCAGCAATGATGATAGATGGACTTAATGACATGGTAATCGCAATCATAACCCGTTGCAGCATCCCGCCGCTTAGCTGAAACGGATATTGCTTCAAGACATTCTCTGGATTAGGCAGGTCCGTTTTTTCTAAATACTCCACAGCCATTTTCCGCGCTTGCCGCTTCGTTATGGGCAAATGAGTTCTAAGTGTTTCAATAAAATGCCGCCCTATCGTCCTCACAGGATTAAAAGCGATCATAGGGTTTTGCATAATCATAGCGATCTCACTACCCCGTACTTTCCTTAAGTCTTCTGTGGAAACATTTAAAAGATCAATATTTTTAAACTTGATACTCCCTTGTACCACCTTTGCCTTTTCAGGTAAAAGCTTTAACAAAGACATGCATGTCATCGTTTTCCCTGATCCACTTTCTCCGACAAGGCCCAACACTTTCCCAGCCTCCAGCTTAAAACTGACATCATGGACAGTTTGAGTCACTCCATACGGTGTCGTTACAATAACATTCAAATTGTCTACAGTTAGAATGGGGTCTTGTCCCATCTTCCATCCTCCCTTCTATTCCTTTTTTAGGTCTAGAGCATCCC
>NZ_JBFUIB010000878.1:0-1134 GCF_056402095.1 Peribacillus sp. P4_C12 | reverse complement strand
GCTTAAGCCCATTGGAATACAGGGCTCAAGTCGCTTAAAGCTTTTTTATTATTTCCACTGTCTACTTGACAGGGAGCTGTTCAAGGTTGATCAAAATGGATTCCTCTCTTTTTGAATGAATATTCCGTTTTATAAAAAAGTTTGATTAAAAATCACTTAGAATTCTTTATTCGAAAAGGAATGAAACGGTGCAACTTTTTTACAAACGGTACGACTTTGTTTCAAATCTACAGAATATATTAAAGAAGTAAACAAAAAAGAGAAAGAAGGAACCGGGAATTTCCAAGGAAGGTTGTGGTGAACATCAAGGTTAGGAATTTTTATTATCTGATTGCAGGCGTCCTTGCGATGCTGTTTGCCGTCACGCACGCATGGAACGGGCAATCCGCTGTGCTACAGACGCTTAACATTGAGGCGATATCCGTGGGTACCCAGACAGTATTCACGTATGTCTGGCACATCATCACGGCGGAAAATCTGGTCTTCGGCATCGCTTTCATTTTCATGTCATTCCAAACCGAGCAATCAAAGATCCGGTTTGCCGCATGGTTGATCGCGGCGATCCTGATCGTCCGACTGATGGTTATTCTTAGTGTAACGGCATTGCTTGACGTATCCGGGCTTACGGATACGCTTATAGATTCGATTGCCATCGTAATCTATGTCGCCCTCATCATACTGGGCACAAGAAAGGGTCCCGCCAACGATTTGACGTAAAACCCACGCTAAGGAAGATCCTGTAACGTTTCTCTGTTTTAGATAGAGATTTTGAATAAGGGAAGAGTTTAAGGATTGAAAATCACTCATTTTAACCATCATTTTCGAGTAATAGGAAAATTTCCTTAAATGAACGTTTTAGGAAAACCCTTATTTATCAAGGGGTTGATCCTTAGCGTAGAAAATGTGATAAATGGTTGGAGCTACCCCTAAAGGTGCGTTAGCGCCATAAGAAGGCCGCCAATTGGCGGCCTTCTGAATTATATCTAGATGATACTGTCCAAAAGAAAACTTTTGGATAGCGTCTTTGCTTTAATTTTTTTATCTGGCTTATTAAGCTAACGAGTGGCGTTGGTTCAAGAAGAAGACCAACTCAAAGAGAAATATGGTTTAGCGTTTCTTTCTATGATTGTAATT
>NZ_JBFUIB010000877.1:0-1137 GCF_056402095.1 Peribacillus sp. P4_C12 | reverse complement strand
CGAAATGGCTGTTGAGATGGGGGTCAATCCGAATACGATTCAGCGTACCTACGCAGAGATTGAGAGGGATGGAATGGTGGAGACGAGAAGGGGGCAAGGTACATTCGTTAAAAATGATCCGGCGTTGATTGCTTCACTGCGTACCCGGATTCAAACAGAAGTTATTGAAACGTTCGTTGAAAACATGAAAGAAATCGGCTTGTCCAGAACAGAAATGTTGGCAGCAGTACAGCAATTTTTGATGAAGCAGGGGGAAGCAGAATGATGATTGAACTGCGTGAAATAACGAAAAAGTATGGAAGCGTCGTTGCCCTGGATAATGTTTCGCTCACGTTTGAAGTGGGGAAGATTTACGGGGTGTTAGGAGCAAATGGAAGCGGTAAGTCGACTTTGCTCAAGCTGATTGCTGGTCTGGCGAAACCGGATCATGGTGTTGTGACGGTCGAAGGAGTGGCGGTGAGCAGGAGGATTGCCTCGGCAGTCTCTTATTTAACTGAGATTGATTTTTTCTATCCTAATTTTACGGTGGGTCAGTATATTGATTTTCATGCATCGCAGTTTGCTGATTTTAATCGGGATAAGGCAATCGAAATGCTGGCATTCATGAAGTTGGATGTCCGGAAGAAGGTACGCTCGCTGTCGAAAGGTAATCGGGGGCGGCTTAAATTAGTGCTCGCTCTGTCACGGGATGCTCCGGTCGTGCTATTAGATGAACCATTTTCAGGGTTGGATGTTATGGTCCGCGAGTCGATTGTACGTAGTTTGCTGTCTTATATCGATTTTGAAAAGCAAACGGTTATCATCACGACTCATGAAATCGAAGAAATCGAGAAAATTCTAGATGAAGTCATTCTRATTAAGGATGGCMAGATCRTSGCCAAGGAAAATGTCGAGGACCTCCGCGAAAGTAGTGGGAAATCGGTGGTCGGGTGGCTGAAGGGACATCATAGGTAAAATAATAATGTAGCTTCGGAAAAKTTTCCGAGGTTTTTTTGTTTGCAAGGAGAAGGCCTTTGAATCTAATTAAAATAGATTACTTTAAAATGGGCGGTTAAACAAAGTCCCTATTAGAAAGAAGGCGCATATATATGCAGTACGGATATCATTAAAGTATAAATAACTATTGGAGGCTAAAGG
>NZ_JBFUIB010000876.1:0-1138 GCF_056402095.1 Peribacillus sp. P4_C12 | reverse complement strand
GTTCTATGTTCAATGATGTATTGAAGCATGAACATGATTTCGTTTTTGTCCACTTCCCCTAAATGCTTATTTGGGAGCTTGCTAATACGCGAGTAAATTTTTTCTAAAGATTGATAAGCTTTATCTTCTTTATCTTTTTCAAAAGTTTTAATTGCGTTCTCCAATTGAGCAATAAGCGATGTTTTGATTTCTTTATTTCCCTCTGCTTGTTTCACTAAAGAAATCGCATTTTCGACTGATGCAGGTGTAATGAATACCTCAAGAGCTTTCGGCTCTGAAACATTATGCACTTTATCAATCGCACGATATTGAATAGAGTTTTTACCTTCTTTATTAATAGTTAGCCCCTCATCATAACGTTTCCAAGTGACACCGTTATCTAGGCTATACTCAATATGCGAAATCCCGATACCTGCATCTGTTGCTTCCAAGGATACCTTAACTTCATGAAGATACGATCCGTCTCTCAAGTCAGCCTCATGTAATACCACATCCGCCAGTTCAGGTGCCTTGAAGTCTTCCGAGATTCTTCCTTCCGCAACATAATGGATTGGTCCATTAAAGCTTTTCACGAAGTTTCCAGTAGCTTGTAAATCTTCAGGTCCTTGAACTGGATCATTGCCATATTGGCGAATTTTATATTTATCAGTCTCATGTTCATACATATAATTGTTGACAGTAAGCGTATAGGTCCCATTCTTATCAATTGGTGTTCCATCAGGAAGATAGATATTCACTACTTTCCTTGTCGCACTATCCCATGTATATGAGAATCCACTAATAGAGACGTCTGGCCCATAGGATGAAATCTGAGCATTTAATATAGGTTCTAATGCTGATCCTGGAATGGTGACCGTAACCAGTGTGTTATTAAATGGCTGGATATTGAAAAGATTTTCCCAAGTAATTTCGCCTTGGGCTAGAAAGTCACGGATTCCTCCACCGTTCATTAAGGCAAAATCAGACTTCATTTCATCATTCATTCCGTCTGCAATCAAGTTTCCAAGAGCATTGTCACCAATAATGCCTTTGATAGGGTATCCGCCAGTCATTGGAGTAGCAGCATAACCCATGACTTCATTCAATTTTGGTCCAGCCATTTCTTTATATTTGGCTAGAATGGCACTAACCTCTGGAT
>NZ_JBFUIB010000875.1:0-1138 GCF_056402095.1 Peribacillus sp. P4_C12 | reverse complement strand
ATCACCACCTACATATATACAATGTCTGAAGTAGCTGATAAAACGCCCGACTTGTTAGCGCTTTCATTGCCGACGACTAAGTATTTCAATTGTACGTCTTCTTGAATCTTCGACATTTCTCTAACCATACATCATGGGTTGATTAGTATAATGATCATTCCTAGTTTACTAGCAGCATAATAGGCGATTAGATAATCGGGTTGATTACCTAGCAAGAAACCAATTTTATTACACTTTTTTGCCCCAGCCTTATAACAAGCAGTTGCAAGACCATCCACATTTCGCATAAGTAATCATTTGTTCTTCATAATAAATGGCTGCCCTGTCCCCAAACCTCTTTACAGTGTTGGAAAGCATTCTGTATAAGCTGATTTTATGGTCGATCACCTGGAACAATCAACTATCTCACCTCACACTTTCTACATGGAAATTCCGTAGATTAATTCCTTATTAATATGCAAGTGCTGTGCCATAGTTAAACACAGTTACTGTGGCTATTTCAAAGTCCCAGAAAATTCATTATTGAATCATATAAATGAATAATAGGGGTTCTATATAGGATAGTCATCATTCACTTTTGACTGAAAAAATCATTTCTGAATTAAGTGAATGAAGACCTAAAATAACGAGAGTCACTAATATTTGTTATTCAACGGGTGGCGATAAATAGTAAGAGGGGATTTCCGATAAACGGAAATCCCCTCTTACTATTTATCCTTTTCACTGACCTTTAATTGATATTTTTTAAGTTTCCTCACAATTGTCGCCTGACTCGAATCTAGGGCTTCTGCGATTTCATATGTAGTTTGGTAGGTTTGCGCCGCTTTCGTCAATATTTCCTTTTCCGCTCTTTCTACCGCTTCTTTTAAAGTAAGTGTGCCTTTAAGGTTGGAATGATTCTGATTTACCTGCTGATATTCTTCCGGAAGATCGCTAAGTGAAAGTAATTGATTATTTGTTAGGACAACGAGCCTTTCCACTATATTATTCAATTCACGGACATTTCCTGGCCAATCATATTGAAAAAAATATTCTTTCAATCTCGAATCTATTTCTTTCGAGAATTTATATTGTTCGTTGGCTTTTGTTAAAAATAAATCCGTTAATGCTAGAATGTCTAGCATTAACGGATTTATTT
>NZ_JBFUIB010000874.1:0-1148 GCF_056402095.1 Peribacillus sp. P4_C12 | reverse complement strand
ATACAGGCCATTTTCGTTTTGAGCGAAAATATACGTACCATGCATTTGCCCGATAGGGTACATGGGCGGGATGCGGCTTGCCGATTCATCGATTTCGATCTCTTCCTCTTGTTCGACTGTATATGTTGTATACCCTTTTGCGGATTCGAAATATGGTCTTCTTTCGTCTTCCGGAATGACCGGGATATACGTGTCTGCCATTTGCTGCTGTTCGTCACTACTGTAAACTAATTCCTCTATTGGTTCGATATTCACGATTTCTTCAACAGGATCTTGATAGTTCTTCTGTTCCTGATTTTCTCGAATCAAGGTATTCTTCAGGAGTGAGGCTTCTTTCTTTGCTTCTTCAAGGACCCGCTTCCCGCTTTCCACGACATGATCTAAATCTAGCGTAGTTTGCTCACTTTTTACCTGTTCCAGCTTTGGTGAGGGTGTATATCCACTTGGAATTAAAGACAGTTTTTTGAACGCAGATTTAATTGTTTCTGACACAAGACTGTACAATTCCTGTTCCTTACTAAGCCTTACCTCCATTTTAGATGGATGAACGTTGACATCGACCAAAATTGGATCCATTTCAATATTTAATAATGCAATCGGGAAACGGCCAATAGGAAGAAGCGTATGATACCCATCCAAGATTGCTTTCACAAGTGCATAGTTTTTTATAAACCGACCGTTTATCATCGTTGATATATAATTTCGTGAGGCACGAGTGACCTCGGGCATAACGATATATCCAGATAGAGTGAAGTCCAATGAACTTGCCTGAATTGGAATCATCTTTTTAGCGATATTCATACCGTAGATTGCTGCTAGTACTTGCCGCACATCCCCATTACCATTCGTATGCAGGATACGCTTATCATTGTGTGATAAACGTATCGAAACATCCGGGTGGGAAAGTGCCAGYCGGTTAGCGACATCCGTAATATTACCGAGTTCGGTATGAATTGTTTTCATATATTTCAACCGGGCAGGTGTATTATAAAACAAGTCGGAAACCATGATATCCGTACCTTTCCGACTGGAAGAAGCTTCGAGTTCCTTAACCATGCCCCCTTCAAGAAGTATACGTGTTCCTACTCCTTCACCGGTGCAGCTTTTCAGTTCGAAACGAGAAACTGAAGCGATACTCGGCATAGCTT
>NZ_JBFUIB010000873.1:0-1153 GCF_056402095.1 Peribacillus sp. P4_C12 | reverse complement strand
CATTACAGCTGGATTCCGTACTTTAGAAGAGCAAAATGACCTCTATGAAAAAGGACGTTTAAAGCCTGGGAGCATTGTAACTAATGCAAAAGGAGGGGAGTCGCTTCATAATTTTGGATTGGCGATAGATTTCGCGCTCCTTAACAAACAAGGGGAGGCTATATGGAACATGGAATATGACGGCAACGATAACGGGGAATCGGATTGGATGGAAGTTGTAGCTATCGCTAAAAATTTAGGGTTTGACTGGGGTGGAGATTGGTCAGGTTTTAAAGACTATCCTCATCTACAAATGACCTTTGGCTTGAGCTTACGAGAGCTACAACAGGTAAAGAGCCTACAGAACAGTAAAAGTGAATAAACGTAGAATTATTTTTGTCGAATAACTCAGACTAAAAGCAGGAAAATAAGCATGTGTGTTGCTTTACAGTGTAGAATTCGTTAAAGTGGACTAGTGAGAAATTAGACATAAAGGAGTGCAGTCACCATGGAAGAAGTAAAACATTGCCGGGACTCTTTGGTCATAAAAACGAGCCTTGTTCTCCCGCCGGATACAAATAATATTGGTACGATGTTTGGAGGCAAATTGATGGCTTACATTGATGATGTTGCGGCTATTTCTGCGATGCGTCATGCGAGAAGTCACGTCGTTACGGCATCAACTGATTCTGTCGATTTCCTGCACCCTATTCATGAAGGAAATGCAGTATGTCTAGAAAGTTTCGTGACTTATACGGGCAGAACATCTATGGAAATCATCGTAAAAGTTATTGCGGAAGATTTAGTTACGGGAGACCGGAACTTATGTGTTATTTCCTTTTTGACCTTTGTTGCCATCAATGAAGATGGTAAACCAATACCGGTTCCGCGTTTGGTTCCAGAGACTGAAATGGAGATGAATTTAAACGAATCAGCGAAACAGCGGGCCCAAGTAAGGAAAAAAAGAAGAGAAGATACTCAGTTCATTGCCAGTACCTTTGGTGTAAAACAGCCGTGGACTGAAAAATCAGAGCCTGGACTATATAAATAAAAAAACCGGGCAGATAATGCCCGTTTTTTTAATCTTCGCTAGATAAAATACCAAAGAAACGTAGGATGTTAATAAAAAGGTTAATGAAATCAAGATACAGATTTAAGGCCATGAGTGGTACTT
>NZ_JBFUIB010000872.1:0-1155 GCF_056402095.1 Peribacillus sp. P4_C12 | reverse complement strand
GTGAAGAGATGTTCCCTCATGTTGCTAAGCATGCTAGAAGGAAAGTAAACCCTCCTAACGACACTTGGGTTGCCTTTGCTGCCAACAGCCGAGGTTATAAAATGATGCCACATTTCCAAATTGGTTTGTGGGAAACACATATGTTCATTTGGTTCGCAGTCATTTATGAAGCTCCTAATAAAGTTGAAATCGGGAGGCAACTAGAGCAAAATGCGAAGCAATTAATAAAAAATATTCCCTCTCATTATGTTTGGTCGATGGATCATACGAAACCTGAAGTAATCCCTCATGATGGCCTTTCGGTTGATGATTTGAATTCAATGTTTAATCGGTTACAGACCGTAAAGAAAGCTGAAATTCTTTGCGGGATAAGAATTTCTCGCGAAGAAGCCATTCAATTAAATGATGATGATTTCATTAAAACCATTAATGATGCTTTTGAGCATCTTTTACCCTTATATAAATTAAAATAAACACATATTCCACGTATTGCATTGGAATTAGTAGATGAATAGAGCATTCATACTTTAATATAAATAAAGAAAAGGGAGAGCCATTAAAGACTCTCCTCAGACTGTAGACAAACTCGATGGAAATCGAGTTTGTCTACAGTTTTTTTTAAGGGTTTTAAAAATTCGAACGTTGATTTCCACTCCAGGCACTCGCTTTCCGCGGGCGGTCMGGRAGCCTCCTCGGCGCCTTTGCGCCTGTGGGGTCTCCCTTGGACGCGCTTTTCCCGCAGGAGTCTCGCACCTTCCGCTCCAATCAACTTTGTTTTAACAATTAAATTTAACCGCTTTTGCCTACAGTCTTTTTTGTTTTAAATATAGGAGTAAAGCGCTCTGGAATAGAGCGCTTTTTTTTACTTTAGACATGATTGTCCATCTCCATGGTTAATCCATAATCAAGCTGCCATCCGCAACTAAGTTCGACCAGTTACAACCCGACTCCAGGGGGATGTGAAGAATAACACAGCATCGGCTGCCTCTTCAGGGGCAGTCTTTTTTTGAGTGGAGTACCTTCTCTTATCATCTGAAAACCTCATCTGAAGTAGCAGAACTGGCATCCGTATATTGAAGCTGTCCACCGGAACTATATTACGATGACTCCGTCTTTTCCTAATTTGTATTTACCCCCCTGGAGCCGGGTTGTAAC
>NZ_JBFUIB010000871.1:0-1156 GCF_056402095.1 Peribacillus sp. P4_C12 | reverse complement strand
CAGTAGTATTTACCTTCTTCTACACCTTGATAATTCTTAGGAAACATAATGCTATGCTTTCCAAAGTTAGCCTCTGTATGTCCCCCTCTTGTAATATCGAATATGACGATCTCACAATCCCCTTTATATTGTTTCGTCTTATCAGCTAAAACGTTAGGCAGGTCTAACAAAGAATAAACAAACAGGAATCCTGATAGGAGAAATAAAAAGGCGACTCCAAGAATGTCCTTGATCGGTATCTTATACGAATTTCCGTTTTTCTTTTTCAATTTATAAAAATGCCAAAAATAAGCCGACATCCCCACAAGCATTACAAATGACAAGACTAGTAAAGAGAAATACTGTGCCAATTTCCTTCAATCCCTTTTTTATAGTTTCTTCTTATACGTTTCCCGAATCAATGATGTTTCATTTCACTTATCGCCAAATTAACCCAAAAAAGGGATGTAACCTTATGGAACTATACTGCCCCGTGAGTGCCATAAGAAAAAGGCYGCCTCAGCAACCTTCCTTATTTTGAAGTAAAGTACCCGTAAACTTAAGAAGATGTTAAGGTAATAAATTCTTCGACATCTTTAACGCATAATTCAATTCCTTTTTCCCAAAAGGCTTCTGATGTAATATCTTCCCCTAAATGCTTCATTACTAAATCTTCTGTGGGCATACTTCCTGAATCACGAAGCAAGTCTAAATAATCTTTTTCAAATTCTTTTCCTTTTTCCTTTGCCTTTGCATAAATACTAAGAGAAAATAAGTACCCGAATGTATATGGAAAGTTGTAAAATGGAGATTTGGTCATATAATAATGTGGTGTCCAAACCCAAGAATGGATAGAAGCATTATCAAGAGAACCTTCATACCCTTCATCTATTGCTTCTTGCATTAGTTCATTTAAACGTGATGATGAAACAATCCCCTCTTTACGTTCCTCGTAAAATTTCTTTTCGAACAAGAACCTAGAATGAATATTCAAGAAATTCATCACACTGCGTTTTAATTTTTCATCAAGTAAAAACAATTTTTCTTTAGTGGATTCAGCTTTTTCCATTGCAGCATCTAAGATGATCATTTCGGAAAATGTTGAAGCAGTTTCAGCAATACTCATTGGATATTGTTTATTCATTCCATTAACAGGTTTCATCGCATGGTTATGAAA
>NZ_JBFUIB010000870.1:0-1157 GCF_056402095.1 Peribacillus sp. P4_C12 | reverse complement strand
TCCCTGGATACAGCAGAAGCCATATTAAGAGTGATTGAATCCATGACCTTTTCGGCAGAAGCCATGGGGAAAACGGAAAAAAGTCGTGAGGTGAGCTATACATGATCAAGAAGGAAACGATGAAGGTGTTGACTCATAAAGAACTGGCTCCATCCATATTTGAACTTACCCTACAAGGTGAATTAGTTTCAGAAATGAAGCAACCGGGCCAGTTTGTACACGTAAAGACAACTGAAGGCAACGAGCCTTTGTTAAGACGCCCGATTTCGATTTCTTCTTATAACAGTAGTGAAAAACAGTTCACGATGATATACCGGGCTGAAGGRAAAGGAACGACACTGTTGTCACAGTGTAAGCAGGCAGAAGGTGTAGATATCCTCGGTCCGCTTGGCAACGGCTTTCCGGTTCATGAAGCAAATAAGGGAGAAACAGCTCTGTTGGTTGGTGGTGGGATTGGTGTCMCACCTCTGTATCAGTTATCGCAGATGTTGGTTGCTAAAGGAGTTAGGGTAATACATGTACTAGGCTTCCAAACGAAGTCTGCCATTTTTTACGAAAAAGAGTTTAGTAAATTAGGTGATACCTATATTGCCACAGTAGATGGATCGTATGGAACAAAAGGATTTGTTACGACAGTGATTGACAAGTTGGATACGGAGTTTGAAACAATCTTTTCCTGCGGGCCAACACCAATGCTAAAAGCATTGGAAGCGGGCTATCGTGAAAAAAAGCTTTACCTGTCTCTTGAAGAAAGGATGGGCTGCGGAATTGGTGCGTGTTTTGCCTGCGTGTGTCATACAGGAGATGATCCGAATGGTTTCAGTTACAAAAAAGTATGCAGTGACGGACCCGTATTCCGGGCAGGAGAGGTGGTATTATGAGCAGACTTTCAGTTGAGTTACCAGGATTACACCTGAAAAATCCGGTCATGCCAGCATCTGGTTGCTTTGGATTTGGTCGTGAATACAGCCAGTTCTTCAACTTGGATGTACTGGGTGCAATTATGATTAAAGCGACAACTCCTGAGCCGCGGTTCGGTAATCCAACCCCGCGTGTTGCGGAAACTTCTTCGGGAATGCTGAACGCGATTGGTTTACAAAATCCAGGTTTGGCTAAAGTCATCAATGAGGAACTGGACTGGCTAAGTGGGTATGATG
>NZ_JBFUIB010000869.1:0-1158 GCF_056402095.1 Peribacillus sp. P4_C12 | reverse complement strand
GCTCAATATGTGTTCCAAAATCGTGTGAGGACGGCAGAACCGAATTATATCGGAGTTAGAGAGCCTCAATACACGACAGCTGTAGGTCTGATTAAACACGCATGCAAGAAAGAGAGAATGCAAAAAAACACCGCTAATAAAACTCCTGTAGCAGCTGGACAAGCACAAGAAAATAATGACCAGCGCAGTCAAAAAGTTTCTCAGAAAAGTAAAGAGAACACGGCTAAAAAACAAGGTGAAAAAGGTGAATCTAAATTCAAAAAAATCCTGGGTTACTTTTTTGAATAACAATCATAAAGAATCGGGAATTTCGTCAAAATAGGAGGATTGTCATGTTGGAGTTTGATTCTAATTTAGAACAATTAGCAACGATAAAAGTAATAGGTGTTGGCGGCGGCGGAAACAATGCGGTAAACAGAATGATCGAGCATGGCGTACAAGGTGTTGAGTTTATTTCAGTCAATACTGACGCGCAGGCTCTTAATCTATCAAAAGCAGAAATCAAAATGCAAATCGGTGGTAAGCTTACACGTGGATTGGGTGCTGGTGCCAACCCAGAGGTAGGAAAGAAAGCCGCAGAAGAAAGCAAAGAACAAATTGAAGAAGCGCTTAAAGGTGCCGATATGGTTTTCGTAACTGCTGGAATGGGTGGCGGAACAGGTACAGGAGCTGCGCCGGTTATTGCTGGTATTGCTAAAGATTTAGGAGCACTTACAGTAGGTGTAGTCACACGTCCATTCACATTCGAAGGCCGAAAACGTGCAACTCAGGCACAAGGCGGTATTTCTTCTATGAAGGAATCGGTTGACACACTAATCGTCATTCCAAACGACCGTCTCCTCGAAATTGTTGATAAAAGTACGCCAATGCTTGAAGCATTCCGTGAAGCGGATAATGTTCTTCGTCAAGGTGTACAAGGGATTTCAGATCTAATTGCCGTCCCTGGTCTTATTAACTTAGACTTTGCCGATGTTAAGACAATCATGTCCAACAAAGGTTCAGCTCTTATGGGCATTGGGATTTCCTCAGGGGAAAACCGTGCAGCAGAAGCAGCGAAGAAAGCTATTTCCAGTCCGCTCCTTGAAACATCTATTGATGGTGCTCAAGGCGTCCTGATGAATATTACTGGTGGAACGAACCTAAGTCTTTTTGAAGTTC
>NZ_JBFUIB010000868.1:0-1171 GCF_056402095.1 Peribacillus sp. P4_C12 | reverse complement strand
TGGACTCGTAACCTTTTGAATCCAGTTGAATTTTCACCTTATTAGCTTCTTCCTTGGTTTTGTAAAATCCCACATCAATGATAAAGACATCTTTTTCCGAACTGGCCCCACGGATGATATGCGTATAGGTTAAGCCATGCGTAATCTTTGTTTGATCCCGAGTTTCCGCAAGATTAGAATTCCCTAGAGGAAGAGCTTGTTCCTTCACAGACGCGGCTTGTACAACACTTGATGGCAAGTCAAGCGTTAAAACCGATCCAGCTGTTAATGCCATTGCTGAAAATAAACCTTTACTGACAAGCCTTTGAAAAGTTTTCATTGAATTTTTCTTCATTTTTACGACCCCTCCCCCTAATAAACACCTTGTGTTCCGTCGGGTTCATTATCCTAATCTAATGTGTAGAACCTGCTACAGACCAATGAATTTGTTGTAAAGAAATGGTATGAAATGATTAAATTTTTCAAGCTTTCAGGGTGTATTAGTAGTTATCAAATTGATTTAACAGAGTTTTTTTAGGTCGGTACTTTATTTTAGTGAATTTCAATGCATCCCTTGCACAAGGACTACAATGTTTTTTTGTGACTACGTGAAACTTTGCAGGCCCATTTCTTCTATAAATACAACAGGTTTTTTGAAACTTTAGAAATTGGAGAAGGATTACTGGGATTAGAATTGGGGAAAGACGTGTTATTGTCCTTCTTGCATTTTGTACAGTTTTAGTGACAGTATTATCACTAACCGTTGAAAGATGGGTATCGTATATTATTATGAGGCCAATCTCTAATATGATTAGCGAAATGAAATATACGAGATAGATACAAACATGGCCTATCGTTAGTATTTAGGTTACGGCTTTCATGAAAAAGTACCTCACTTCTCTACCTTTTTGAAAAAACTATAGAGCATACTCATGTAAATTCCTCCCTAACCAGCTCAAGTCTTTCACCCTTGGTTATGTATTGTTATATAGAAAACATATATTTTAGGTACTTTACCTGAATTGAACCCGGTACTTCAGTTTCAACGATTTTCACATCGTAAATTCCTGCTTCCGGTCTTCTAAGTGACATACGACAGGCAATTTCATCTTCCAGCATATCAATTAAAAATTCATGCATCTTTTTTGTACTAATGGCCCAACATTCGTCTGTTCACGTCGTCTTTCAACCC
>NZ_JBFUIB010000867.1:0-1172 GCF_056402095.1 Peribacillus sp. P4_C12 | reverse complement strand
GCATATGAATGGGGAAATAGCAGAAAGGGTTATTGGCGCATAGCGCATAGTCCTATTCTAGACAAAACCCTTAATAATGTTTATTGGCTCCATCATGGGTTAGTAAATCTATATGAACGATATACAAAACTACGTCAGACTTAAACTGAACCGCCGTATACCGAACGGTATGTACGGTGGTGTGAGAGGTCGGAGGCTAGGTGCCTCCTCCTACTCGATTTTATGTAACTATCGGGGCAGTTTAGTGCAATAAAAAAATCAAAAATTGGGGATAATAACCTTTAATATAGTTAAAGGTTATTATCCCCAATGAAGAGTAAATTTTCTTTTATTATTATTTAAATACTGCTGATAATAAATAATCAGAAATGATTGTTAGACATTACCTAAAAGGTGGAGTGAAAAAGTGGAAAATCATATTGCTTACCTTCTAGAACATTATGGGTACTTCGGAATTATATTTGCTTTAATCGGAGGTATTGTTGGACTTCCTATACCCGACGAGGTAATTCTTACATATATTGGTTACAATGTGTTTCAGGGTAAATTATCTTACTTAATTTCAATAGTAAGTGCCTTTGTAGGAGCAACGGGGGGGATTTCGCTTAGCTACTTCATTGGTTATAAATTTGGGTTGCCTTTATTAGAAAAGTTTGGACCAAAAATTCACATTACGGAACAAAAAATTAATAGAACAAAGAAATTATTCAAGAAATTCGGACCCTATCTTTTATTATTTGGTTATTTTATTCCTGGGGTACGGCACCTTACAGCGTATATAGCAGCTGTCAATCGCTTCCCTTTTAGAATATTTGTTGTTTACGCCTATACTGGTGCATTAATATGGAGTTTTACTTTTATCACACTAGGAAGAATATTAGGGAAAAATTGGACCAATGTTGAACTATATATGTCAAAATACAGTATTTATTTAATTACGAGTTTATTGGTCCTTTCAATATTCATTTATTTTTTATGGAAGAGAAGAAATCGATTAAGAAGGGGTATTTCATAAAAGTGACGGTTATGATGGAGGACTTTAATAAAATTATATTTAGAGCTTATAAAACTAACAGGTGCGTTAGTTTAGATCGGAGCTGTCTTTAAGGCAGCTTTATCTTGTGTGCCAGGCATGGCAACTATCTAGGTGGTGAAAGTCCACTGTGGGGGTT
>NZ_JBFUIB010000866.1:0-1173 GCF_056402095.1 Peribacillus sp. P4_C12 | reverse complement strand
GTATTTGGATTTGGAAGGTAAAGTTATTGCAGATACATCTAATAAAATGATCGGAGCTAACTTAGCTGAGAGAATATGGTTTGAAGAAGCACTAGAAGGTAATGAATTTCTTTCTGACGTGTATAAAACACGAGCTTATTCTGAACCCATAATAACTTTAAGTGCACCGGTATATGGTCGTACAGGGCAAATGGTTGGTGTTGTCTCCTCGGCCTTCCGCTTAGAAAACCTTTGGGAGATGATCGAGAGAAAAGCTGTTGATATTAGTGATAAGTATCCTGTGAACATTTTCATGATTAATCAAGAAGGTATCATGGTTTCCAAAAAAGATCCCCATGGCATCCAACAGAATTCTACCTTAGAGGAAATGGGATTAACAAAAGCAAAACTGATAGAAGCTTCTGAAACGGATAACTTGTACAGTGCAGAGAATGGAGAGAAAATATATTCTATTCAGGCTGTTCATACGCTAGCACAAACGGAAAATAAATGGTTTGTAGTTGTGGGAGCTGATAAGAAACAAGTGTTTCAGCCTTTGAATGATCTTTTGTCACGTTATCTAACCATTTACACGATTTTATTTGTATCAATCATTATAGTGGTCTATTTATTTACAAAGACTCTTGTGCGACCTGTTCAAGATCTTGTTGAAGCAACAGAGGAATTTATTGAAGGAAAAGAATTCGTCGTTTCTAATAAAAGAAGCTTTGAAGAAATGGTAAAACTGAACCTTGCTTTTCAGAGAATGATGGAAACGATAGAGGATCGTGAAAAGGAAATCGTTCGTACGGAAAAGTTGAAATATGTAGGTCAGCTAGCTGCAGGGGTTGCCCATGAAATTAGGAACCCATTGACTACAATAAAGGGGTTCTTCCAACTATTGAAGAGCCAGGATTATGATAAAACTTTAATAGTAAAGTATAGTGATGTCATGCTTGAGGAAGTCAATCGGGTTAATGTATTTGTAACTCAACTTCTTGATTTAGCAAAGCCTCATCAGCTTGAATGGGAGAAACTTGATCTAAAAGATTTCCTCGATGAAATTATAGATGTCTATTCTTCTTCAAATCCTAGTTCTCATGTAACATTCATTAATTCAGTGACACAATCTATATATATTTATACTGATCGAAACCGATTGAGGCAAGTTCTCTTGAATGTCTTGAATAATTC
>NZ_JBFUIB010000865.1:0-1176 GCF_056402095.1 Peribacillus sp. P4_C12 | reverse complement strand
GTCTTATGTCCTTGGTTTAAATGCTCACGGTAAGTAGCTTCAACTTTTGCTCCGTTTTCATCTATATGAAATTCCTTCAAAAAAAGTGAAAAACGCGTTGTCAGCACTTCTTCACGAGAAATCAAGCCTTCCTCTAATTGATGCCATAATCCATCATTAATGCGCTTATAACATGCAATGGTTTGTTTGTTATAGGGCAACTCGTACAGCGTAATAATTTGTTTTAAAGCCTTTTCTTCTGAATCTTGAAAATCAAGTATCGTATCATCTAAATCAAAAATAATATGTTTGTATTTGTTCATTCCTATCCACCTCTTGGTAGTAATATATCGAAAGTAAGAATATAATAATAGGAGATATCTCATATTGAGGTGATAAAATGGAAAAAATCAATTTGAAGGATTACGCTGAAAATTTTGTAGATATATATAATGATATTCAAGAAACTTTTCCGAAAGCAGTTTTACATCAGGCTTTTATTTGTAAGTTTTCTTCTAATGAATATATAGTGCGCTTTGATGAAGATATTCAGCACTTATTTTTATTATTGGATGGGCGGGCAAAAATATATATAGTACACGAAAATGGAAAACGTGCGCTGATTCAGTTTCTAAAGAAAGATGATTTTATTGGTGAATTATCCTTGATTGAGGTGGAAAAGAATTTAAAAGATGTTGTGGCTATAAATGACTGCACTTGCTTAGCGGTTCCATTGGCTTCATCGAAAGAGCATCTGTTAAATGACAATCTTTTTCTCCATAATTTATCAAAATATTTAGGTGATAAATTACTTAAAAGAACGGATCATTACACAGCTATGCAGGATTATGAATTCAAAAATCGATTGGCGAAATATATTCTTCAAATAGAAAACGATGGATGCTTTCAAGAGAAGCATACCGAAACAGCAGAATACGTGGGGGTAAGCTATCGACATTTATTATACACACTTAACCAATTCCATGAAGACGGATTATTAGAAAAAAAAGGAAGGAAATATTTTATCATTAATAAAGAAAAGTTAGAAAGATTGAGTTCAAAAAAGGATTAATTTAGTTTGATTTGATAACTTGAAATATAAACAAGTTGTTACACTTTTTTTATATCACAGAAACGAATACTGCTTTGCTAATATACGTTTTTAAATTAAAAAATAGCTAATAGAATATTTACTAC
>NZ_JBFUIB010000864.1:0-1176 GCF_056402095.1 Peribacillus sp. P4_C12 | reverse complement strand
GTTATCCATCTGGTTACCGTTAGTGGGGTATTTGGCACGGACCCAAAGACATAATGGTTTTGGGTCGTTCTTTGTTTGTTGAAAACGGGACAGGAACCAATTGAATGTAGGCAAGCTCATGAAAGAAAAACGAGCATTTGTAAGCATTCTTTTCCGTTTTTTTATAGATACCGATTATTATATGAACCAAAGCAAAATGAATAAAAACACCTGGAGGTAGTAAAAGTGAAGGTTGTTGCACTAGTAGGAAGTATTCGGTAGGATTCTTATAACCTAAGGCTATCTAAGTTTATCAAAAACTATATCTAGAACATTTTTATAGAAGGGATTTTTTGATAAAATAATCATCTGTCATTTAATCAGCTACCACCAGAACATCGAGATGTCTAGCCTCTCTTAGTAGACGTGCAACAATGGAACCTTGTTTAATTTCTTGCCATCTCGATCTTGCTGAATGTCCTATGATAACTTGTGTCGCTTTTTTATCTTGTAAATGTTTAGTTATTTCACCARCCACTAATCGTCTGTCTGCAGTGGAATATAATTCGAAATTACCACCTAATCGATTCGTAAGACTTATGATTTTATCGAGTATATTCTGCTCATCATTTGACAGAGGTGGTTGATCTTTAACGTACACAACAAACCACTTAGCTTTAAGACGATAGGCAATACGAAATCCTCTTCTAATTAGGCGCTCAGAATCTGGTCTAAGATTTACACAGACAAAGATTACTTCTTCTTTTCTCCACGGACCTCTTACTCCCTCTTTTCGTTTTAATGACTCTAATCTGTCATCCACATCATCTGCTAATTCACGGAGCGTAAGTTCTCTCAATGCTATAAGGTTTCGTGTCTTAAAGAAATTGCTAAGTGACTGTTCTACTTTATCTCTAGCATATATATATCCTTCCTGCATCCGTTGTCTGAGTGCCTTTGGGGAGATATCAATTAACTCTAGTTCGTCTGCTAAATGAAGAAAACTGTCTGGAACAGTTTCTCTTACACACACTCCTGTTATTTGCTTTACACTATCATTTAAACTTTCTACATGTTGAATATTCATTGTAGAAATAACCGAAATTCCGGCATCCAGAATGGCAATTACATCTTGATAACGTTTTTGGTTGTTACTTCCAGGTACATTCGTATGTGCTAATTCATCTACCAGCACTA
>NZ_JBFUIB010000863.1:0-1179 GCF_056402095.1 Peribacillus sp. P4_C12 | reverse complement strand
GTTTAGTGACTAAGCCGGCATAATAACGAAAACAATCCGCTGCRTCMGCAATGTCAAACTCTGACTCTTTAAGAGGTTTTCCGGTATTGGCTGTTTCAAGTTGGCTAAGCTCAGATRCATGTTCTTCAATTTTCTCTGCTATTTTAAATAAATAGGAAGCCCGTTCCGAAGCCGGTAAGTCCGACCAAATCCCAGAATCAAATGCGGTTCGTGCCGCATCAATGGCCATCTTGGCATCTTCTGCATTTCCGTTAGGAGCCTCTGCAATGATCTTGCCGTTTGCCGGATTTACAATATTTTTCTTCTGTTTACTTAAAGAATCCATCCACTCACCGTTTATAAACATTTTCAACTTATGCAATTTGAAAAACCTCCAGTTCGTTATTCTTACTTTATAGCAATCTCATATCCATAAATAGCTAATTATGTACCCGCAGCAAGTGGGCATACGCATGTTTTCTGTAAACCATGGCGGCCGCCCAATTAAAACTCCCATTAAGCCGACCGCCGATTCAAAAATTCTAGATCAACATTAATCTAGTTGAATTTTTAAATTAATGTTGTGTTTTTCGCCTCATAAGTCTTTTGGAATAATGCCAAATAATCTTCGCGTGTCACTTTTCTTGAATTCGTCTGTGTACATAAATGAACTGCTGCCCCGTCAGCAAGGAATGGGAAATCTTCAGGATTGATATTATTTAAATCTCGAAAATCAGGAATGCCAATTTTACGAGCAAGCTCTTTTAACAATACAACACCTTCATAGGCAGTTTCCTCCATTGTTTTACCTTCTTTATTTGCTCCAAGTTTTTCAGCTACAATTGCATGCTTTTCAGGGTTTGAAGGAATATTAAATTCAAACACATGTGGAAGAAATATAGAATTTGCTACCCCATGTGGAGTATCATAAAGACCTCCAAGTGGTTCAGCCATAGCATGTACAGCACCAAGATCCGCGTGATTAAATGCCATACCTGCAATTAAACTGGCTACAAGCATATTTTTCCGTCCTTCTAAGTCGTTCCCATTTTCTACAGCTAACGGAAGGTACTTAGCAATTAATTCAATTGAATAAAGACTGAGAGCATCTGAAATTGGTTCAGCAATATTGCTGGTATAAGCTTCGATAGCATGTGTAAGGGCATCCATTCCAGTAGCAGCAGTAATAGATTTAGGCAG
>NZ_JBFUIB010000862.1:0-1180 GCF_056402095.1 Peribacillus sp. P4_C12 | reverse complement strand
ACATTGGGCGTGGTTTAAACTGAAGTAACGTAATAATAAAAGGGGAGAAATTAGTTGTCATATTTACTAAAATTAATAAGAAAAAGTGAACAAATAACAAGCCTTTGGTCAGGTGGTAAAACAACTCAACTTGCTATTTATCCTGAAAATGGAGATTACTCGAAGCGTGATTTCAAATGGCGGTTAAGCACCGCAGATGTTGAGGTAGACGAATCCTTATTTACTCATCTTCCAGGCATTCAGAGAATTATCATGATCCTTGATGGAGAAATGTTGCTTCAACATAAGGGAAAGCACCATGTGCATTTAAAGCCATTTGAACAGGATCGGTTTGATGGCGGCTGGACAACCCGAAGTATTGGGAGGGTTACGGATTTTAATTTGATGTTAGCAGAAGGATGCGAGGGAGACCTTAACATGATTCATATTAATAATGGGATCCAACATGAAGTGTTGGATAATAGGGAATCTACGAATAGATCCGAAGCCTTTTATTGTGTCAAAGGAACAAGTAAAATGAGTATAGATGAAAAAGAGACTTTTGTTTTAGATCAAGGTGACGTAGCAATCTTAAACATGGATCATTCATGCAACAATTTAAATATAAAGTTATCCAATCACAATGACTCAATTGCAAAAATTATTAAGGTAAGTATTTTTTATTGATAGAGATATTTTGGTTCTAGTGCAAAAATATTCACTAGAAGTATAGTATTCTTTCGAATTGTGGGTTAAGAGGCTAAACCAAATAAATCAATCATTATTATTTGGTGATTACTGGTAGGCGTAAAAATGGGGAGTGAACGATATATTAAAAATACTCTAATGTTACTTCTTTTCGCATTTCTTTTTATTGGCATTTTTGGATTTTGGTTAAGAAAAAGGATTCTTTCATTCGATTTTAAAAACAAAAGTAAATTGTTCTTCTTGTTGGGCAACTATGAGTTGATTGGTGGAGTTCTTATTGGTATAGGCTTACTATTTATTGTGATTTTTCTCTAAGATTTATTTTAATCCCATGAAAATTAAAATATTCTTAAAACCAAAAAAGAGCATATAAAAATAGACCCAGAAAATGACTTTTTTAAAAAAATGCTGAACCTTATGAGTGATCTGATTGAGTTTGGTAAATCGTTAAWCAAAAACCTCCAATTATAGCAAATTAAGTAGAGGCTAGCGC
>NZ_JBFUIB010000861.1:0-1181 GCF_056402095.1 Peribacillus sp. P4_C12 | reverse complement strand
ATGGTGAACCTCCACAAGAATTACAATTATAAAAATTGTCGGGACGTAAGGTAATTTTAATATACGAGTAAATCTCATGTACTTACGAGTAAAGGATCAAAACTCACGAGTAAATTGGCAAAATTCACGAGTAAATGTTATAAAATCACGAGTAAAATTTGGATTATCGCTAAAATTTCAAAAAGGATGCTTCTGCCTAAAAAGCCCACACTCGGTATGTAATGAGTGTGGGCTTTTTTTCAATCATACTAGTTCTGATTGTATATAATGCRAGATTAGATTTGCAGTATGCTTTAATGAAGACATATGTGTTCTTTCAAAGGCGTGAGATGCGTCAATTCCCGGACCGATCAAGCCATGAACCAAATCGTATCCTGCTCGGATTGCTGCGGAAGCATCCGATCCATAATACGGATAAATATCGACGCGATAGTCAATACCGTTTGCTTTAGCAAGTGAGGCAAGATGCTGACGCAATTTATAGTGATAGGGACCGGAAGAGTCTTTGGCGCAAATGGAAACGCTGTATTCATCCGTCGTTTGGCCATCACCGATTGCTCCCATATCAACGGCTAGATATTCAACTGTTTTCTCTGGGATATTAGAATTCCCGCCATAGCCTATTTCTTCATTGTTAGAAATCAAGAAATGAGTGGTATATGCCAATTTAATCTTCCCTGCAGAAATCAGGTCAATGATATGAAGAAGAATGCCAACGCTTGCCTTATCATCCAAGTGCCTTGATTTCAAAAAGCCAGTCTCTGTGAATTCTACCCTTGGTTCAAATGATACAAAGTCTCCAACAGAGATGCCAATTGCCTCTGTTTCCGCTTTTGATTTCACAACTGCGTCAATACGGACTTCAATTGTCTCCTCATTACGTTTGGCATCACCGGCATTTTTATACACATGCACAGACGTTTGATTGATTAGAATCGTCCCTGTGACATAAGCTCCGTCAGCCGTATGAATTTTGCAGTATTCCCCTTCCACTGAATTCCAGCGGAAACCACCGATCATCGTCAATTTCAGACGTCCATTCGGCTTAATTTCCTTGACCATAGCTCCCAGTGTGTCGACATGTGCTGTCAGCAAACGATGTCTGGTATCATCTTCACCTTTTAAAGTAGCTAACAATGCTCCTTTATTCGTGATTTGATAGGGTACCTGCTTGCTCTCCA
>NZ_JBFUIB010000860.1:0-1183 GCF_056402095.1 Peribacillus sp. P4_C12 | reverse complement strand
GCCGTACCATATCCCAACCAATAATAATAAAAGCAGCAATACAATGTAATTGTTAACAAAAACGAGTGTTAATGCTGAGAGCCCTAATAAAATTGTCCCCCATCCAATAATTTGTTTTTCCCCTTTTTTATCCATTAAGTAACCAAACACTAACATTGAAAACATCGGACCAATATTTACAGCTGAAACAATAAAGCCTGTTTGCAGTGGTGTTAAGTTCCATTCAATTTGATAGAATGTAGCGATGGGTCCCATGCCATATGTCACAAATGTTGCTGCAGTTTGTGATAGTGTAGCCACTAATACGATTAACCATTTATAATATGTATTCATTAATGCCCCTCCAATATCTTGCTATTACATATGTATTCAATCAGTAAAATTCGGCTATGGATATTTATTATAGAGTGAATAGTCTCGTAATCTATTATTAACTTGTAGCATCATCTCGACTCCTTATTTATTAAGCTAACTAGAGTTTACTCTCACTACTGAGAAGCGTAAAATGGAGGAAAATGATAGGATCCATAAATTTTTTTTATAGGGTGTGTGACAAACAAAATGAACATCGAAGAAATTGCATTAAAAATTGAAATATTAAATCGACAAAATTTAAGTAAATCCGCAGAAATCACAAACTATACTCAATCCGCACTTACTGCTAAAGTGAAAAAAATGGAGTCAGAAATTGGAAAACCCGTTTTTAAACGAACACCCCAAGGATTGAAAATTACTAGCGTAGGTACCCAGTATCAAAACTATCTTCAACTTATTACTCAAGAGTACGAAGAATTTTTACAATCCATTGGTGCCTATCAGCTTAACTCTAAAGTGAACTTTGGCACATCACATACAACCTTAAAAATCTACGGAGCCCCTCTCGCCAATATGTTGAATGCGAAAGACATTCAATTGGATGTAGACTTCGCAGTAGATTCTAGTAATGCCATAAATCAAAAAGTACACAATTCCGAATTGGATTGTGCACTAATTAGTGAACCTATTAAAAAATACCCCGATTTAGCATACGATATTGTTGCCACTGAAACATTTGAGATTATTTCAAGTAATGATCATATAATCAATTTCGATCAGAAAACACCTATTACATTGCTTGTTTTAAGTAAAGGTTGTATGTATACAAGAGCTGTAGTTGATTGGCTTATGGATACTCAACTACAAT
>NZ_JBFUIB010000859.1:0-1186 GCF_056402095.1 Peribacillus sp. P4_C12 | reverse complement strand
ATTTCTGCCGTGCCAACAACTTTTTCTTCATCCAGCCAAATTTCGTGATACGCTCTGGTGCGTGGCAATAAGTAATCACTCAATTTTGTTGACCAATCATATACTTCGGAGTGGATTTCCGATTGAAATGGATTCGAGTTACACATGACGTTCCGGTTTACATCACCGCATGCCGCAATTGTATCCAACATAGACGCGTGGATTTCCTGAATCGTTTTTTTCATGTTCCATTTTAAAATGCCATGCATTTGAAACGTCTGGCGTGTTGTCAATTTTAAGGTATCATTGCCGTATTTTTGGGCCAGTTCGTCCATGACAAGCCATTGAGCAGGCAATGCCACGCCACCTGGCATACGGACACGCAGCATGAACTGATACGCAGGCTCAAGTTTTTGATTTTGACGCTCATTGCGGAGATCCCGGTCATCCTGCAAATAGCTGCCGTGATGTTTCATTAATCGATTGTCATCATCTGGAATACCGGCGCTGATCCGATCCAGCATTACTTCACCCAATGTACCACGCAAATAATTGCTTTTATCTTTTATTTGTTCAACATCACTAGGCGGGCCTTCTGGTGCTTTTAATAGTTGGTTCACCATATTGATATCTCCTTTTCATCCATATTTCAGTACACATCACGTTGATAGCGTTTATTCTGTTGCATTTCTTCAAGGTAATCTTGTGCATCAGCATGGCTCATCTGACCTTCTTTTTCAATGATCTCAATAAGCGTATTATGGACGTCATGTGCCATGTTTTTCTCATCTCCGCAAATGTATACCGCCGCTCCTTCTTGAAGCCATTCGTATAATTTCCTACTGTGCTCAAGCATCCGGTGTTGAACATACACTTTTTCATCCGCGTCACGAGAAAAGGCTACATCCATTTTCGTAAGTACACTTGTTTTCAACCACTTTTGCCATTCAGTCTGATATAGGAAATCCGTTACGAAATGCTGATCGCCGAAAAAAAGCCACGTTTTCCCATTCGCTTCTGTTTCTTCGCGCTCTTGAATAAAGGATCTGAACGGAGCAATGCCTGTTCCCGGTCCAACCATGATGATTGGAGTGTCTGGGTTCTTCGGCTGCTTAAAGTTTTGGTTATGCTGAATGTAAACAGGAAGCGTATCCCCTGGCTGTAAACGTTCCGCGCATAAAATGGAGCAGACACCTTTTCTTTCTCG
>NZ_JBFUIB010000858.1:0-1188 GCF_056402095.1 Peribacillus sp. P4_C12 | reverse complement strand
CTGTCCGCTCGGTCCAATGACACTCGCTTCATCGATTCATCTGGATGCTACGACGCCGAATTTCATTATTCAGGAGCAAAGCCTTGGTATTCATTACAACAAAGGGATGGATATTCTCGATTATGTTAAAAATTCTGAAATATTCGACTATGAAAATGGTTATGTGAACATTCCGGATAAACCGGGTCTTGGGTTAGAAATTGACGAAGAAAAAGTGAAGCAGGCAGCAGAAATAGGACATGATTGGAAAAACCCAATTTGGCGTCATGAAGACGGAAGTATCGCTGAATGGTAAAAAAAGGAGGCCGAAACAATGAATTTTCATGGCATCATTCCGCCGGTAGTCACTCTTTTTGACGAAGCGGGAAATTTAGATATAGAGCTGAACAGAAGCTATATGGATCAATTAATTTCACGGAATATTGACGGTATTTTATTGATGGGAAGTTCAGGTGAGTTCYCATCACTTACAACAGAAGAACGAAAGCTATACGTACGCGAAATGATTAAGCACATTAACGGTCGAGTGCCGGTTATGGTTGGCGTTGGGCATACCGCATTAAAAGAGGTACATGAATTAACTTCTTATGCAGAAGAGCATGGAGCTGATGGGGTTCTTGTAGTCAACCCATATTACTGGAAACTGTCTGACGAACAATTATACCGTTATTATTCCAGCGTAGCTGATCACACAAATCTACAAGTGTTCATATATAACATTCCACTTTTAACAGGACAAAATATATCGGTAGAATTGATTAAAAGATTAGTAGTAGATCATTCAAATATTGCCGGTATTAAAGAAACTGTCAGTGATTTCGGGCACCTGCGGCAAGTCCTGACCGAAGTGAAAAAAGTTCGCAGTGATTTCCGCGTCTTTTCTGCATTTGATGAGCATTTGCTTCCAGCTCAAATGATTGGTGCAGCGGGTAGCATTAACGGAAGCGCTGTTTTTGCACCTGAAATATCCGTTGATTTATATAATTCCTTTCAAAAAGGTGATCTGGAAAAAGCACAGAAAAATCATCAAATGATTTCAAAGCTGATGGATATCTACACGTACGGACCGACATTTTTTACAGCCATGAAAGAAGCCGTTCATCAGCGCTGGTTTGACGTATCTGCTGGACACCGTGCTCCGTGTGATGTATTCCCGGCAGATTTGCGTGACAAAGTAGCGGCTCTTAT